>NZ_JBSFNM010000005.1:0-272076 GCF_053587085.1 Kitasatospora sp. NPDC003701 | reverse complement strand
GGCTCCCAGTAGACGACTGGGTTGATAGGCCGGATATGGAAGCCCTGTAAGGGGTGGAGTTGACCGGTACTAATAGGCCGAGGGCTTGTCCTCAGTTGCTCGCGTCCACTGTGTTGTTCTGAAACAACGACCCCATGCCCTGGCCAGGGTGTGGTGCGGTTGACAGTTTCATAGTGTTTCGGTGGTCATAGCGTGAGGGAAACGCCCGGTTACATTCCGAACCCGGAAGCTAAGCCTCACAGCGCCGATGGTACTGCAGGGGGGACCCTGTGGGAGAGTAGGACGCCGCCGAACAATCATTGTGAAGAACCCCCTGATCCATTCGGATCGGGGGGTTCTTTGCGTTCCCGGGCCATTCGTTCCGGACCCGGTACGAGGTATGTCCGGACGCGGTCGGCTCCGGTGCGACGGGGTGCCCGTCCGGTCGATGCCGCCGGGGGCCCGAAGGGGCCGGCAGAGCTCCCCGAAGACCCCGTCGAGCCGTCAATATGCCGCTAAAACTGCCTGATCAGCGCCTCGATCGGTGGAGAATCGCGGGCTACGCCGTAGTCTCCAAGGTGAGGGGAACAGGTGTCCGGGGTGGTCCCCCGGACAGGCCGGATCAAGAATGGTGCACATGGGACGCGGCAGGCTGCGGATCTACCTCGGGGCGGCGCCCGGGGTCGGCAAGACGTACGCCATGCTCTCCGAGGCGCATCGGCGGCAGGAGCGCGGCACGGACGTGGTCGTCGGGTTCGTCGAGGACCACGGGCGCCGGCACACCGCGGAGCTGGTCGAGGGCCTGGAGGTCGTCCCGCGTCGCGAGCTGGCCCACCGGGGCGCCGCGTTCACCGAGATGGACCTGGACGCCGTGCTGGCCCGCCGCCCGCAGGTGGTGCTGGTGGACGAGCTGGCGCACACCAACGTGCCGGGCTCCCGCACGGCCAAGCGGTGGCAGGACGTCGAGCAGCTGCTCGCGGCCGGCATCGACGTCATCTCGGCCGTGAACATCCAGCACCTGGAGTCGCTGGGCGACGTGGTCGAGGGCATCACCGGGGTCCGGCAGCGGGAGACCGTGCCGGACGAGGTGGTGCGCCGGGCCGACCAGCTCGAACTGGTCGACATGTCGCCGCAGGCCCTGCGCCGGCGGCTGGCCCACGGCAACGTGTACGCGCCGGAGAAGATCGACGCCGCCCTCGCCAACTACTTCCGCCCCGGGAACCTGACCGCGCTGCGCGAGCTGGCGCTGCTCTGGACGGCCGACCGGGTCGACGAGTACCTGCAGAAGTACCGGGCCGAGCAGGGCATCAAGGGCACCTGGCAGGCCCGGGAGCGGATCGTGGTCGGTCTGACCGGCGGGCCCGAGGGGGCGACCCTGATCCGCCGTGCGGCCCGGATCGCCGCCCGGGGCTCCGGCGGCGAGCTGCTGGCCGTCCACATCTCCCGCTCGGACGGCCTGGCCGGCTCGGGCTCGGGCTCCTCCCAGGCGCTGATCGAGCAGCGGGCGCTGGTGGAGAACCTGGGCGGCAGCTTCCACGCGGTGCTCGGCGACGACCCCGCTGCCGGGCTGCTGGACTTCGCCCGCGGCGTGAACGCCACCCAGATCGTGCTGGGGACCAGCCGCCGGCCCGCCTGGCAGTACGTCTACGGGCCGGGCGTGGGCACCACCGTGACCCGGGCGGCCGGGGACATCGACGTGCACATCGTCACGCACGAGCAGGCCGCCCTGGGCCTGGGCCGGATCCCGATCCGCCGGGTCACCGACCTCGGCCGGTCGCGGACCGTCGCGGGCTGGCTGATCGGCCTGGGCGGGCCGCCGCTGCTGGCGCTGCTGCTCACCCACGTCGAGGGCCTCGGGCTCTCCACCGACATGCTGCTGTTCCTGTCGCTGACGGTCTGCGCGGCACTGGTCGGCGGGCTCTTCCCGGCGATCGCCTCGGCCCTGGTCGGGTCCTCGGCGCTGAACTACTACTTCGCCCCGCCGATCCACACCTTCACCATCGACGAGCCGCAGAACATCATGGCGGTGGCGATCTTCACCGCCGTCGGCATCGCGGTGGCCTCCGTGGTGGACCTCGCCGCCCGGCGCACCCTCCAGGCGGCCCGCAGCCAGACCGAGGCCCAGACGCTCAGCGCGCTGGCCGGCACGGTGCTGCGGGGCGTGCCGAGCGGGGACGGCGTCCTGACCGCGCTGCTGGAGCAGGTCCGCGAGACGTTCCAGCAGGACGCCGCCGCGTTGCTGGAGCGGCCCGATCCGCTGGGGCCGTGGCAGTCGGTCGCTGCGGCCGGTCCGCGCCCGCCCCTGCGGCCGGAGACGGCCGATGTCGACGTCCCGGTCGGCGACTCCCTGGCGCTGGTGCTGCGCGGCCGGGTGCTGCCCGCCGAGGACCGCCGGCTGCTCGGCGCCTTCGCCGCCCAGGCCGCCGTGGTGCTGGAGCGCCGCCGGCTGGCGGGGGAGGCCGCCGCCGCCCGCCGGGAGGCCGAGGGCAACCGGATCCGTACGGCGCTGCTGGCCGCCGTCTCGCACGACCTGCGGACCCCGCTGGCGGGCATCAAGGCCTCGGTGACCTCGCTCCGCTCGGCGGACGTCGAGTGGGACGAGGCGGACGAGGCGGAGCTGCTGGCCGGGATCGAGGCCGGGGCCGACCGGCTCGACCACCTGATCAACAACCTGCTCGACATGAGCCGGCTGCAGACCGGCACCGTCACGCCGCTGATCCAGGAGACCGACCTGGACGAGGTGGTGCCGTTCGCGCTCGGCGGGGTGCCGCCGGAGGCCGTCCGGCTGGACGTCCCCGAGACGCTGCCGATGATCCGGGCCGACGGCGGTCTGCTGGAGCGCTCGCTGGCCAACCTGGTCGAGAACGCCGTCAAGTACAGCCCGGACGGTGTGAAGGTGCTGGTCAAGGCCGACGCCCTGCACCCGCCGGGCGGCCCGGGCCGGGTCGAGCTGCGGATAGTCGACCGGGGGCCCGGGGTGCCGGAGGACGCCAAGGAGCGGATCTTCGCGCCGTTCCAGCGGTACGGGGACGCGCCGCGCGGGGCCGGGGTGGGCCTCGGGCTCGCGGTGGCGCGCGGCTTCGTCGAGGCGATGGACGGCACCGTCACGGCCGAGGACACCCCGGGCGGCGGCCTCACCATGGTCGTCACCCTGCCCGCCGTGGACCGCCCGCCGGAGCCGGTCGAGCAGACCGAGCAGGCCGCGCAAACAGAGCGGACCGACCGGACCGAGCAGACAGAGCCGGCCGAGCGGGCCGAACGGACGGAGCCGCCGGAGCAGACCGCGCGGGCCGAACAGGCAGAGCCGGCCGAGCGGGCCGGCCCACCCGAGCCTCCCCCCGCGCCGGCCGCACCCGCCGACGGCCTGCCGTCCGGGCCGACGGACCGCCCGTCCCCCGTATGACCACCACCCTTCCGACAGCTGTGAAAGGCGGAGCCCGAATGACCCGGGTCCTTGTCGTGGACGACGAACCGCAGATCGTCCGCGCGTTGGTGATCAACCTCAAGGCCCGAAAGTACGAGGTCGACGCGGCCCACGACGGTGCGAGCGCCCTGGAGCTGGCCGCCGCCCGCCACCCCGACGTGGTGGTCCTCGACCTCGGTCTGCCCGACATGGACGGCGTCGAGGTGATCAAGGGCCTGCGCGGTTGGACCCGGGTGCCGATCATCGTGCTCTCGGCCCGGCACGCCTCCGACGAGAAGGTCGAGGCGCTCGACGCGGGCGCCGACGACTACGTCACCAAGCCCTTCGGCATGGACGAGCTCCTCGCCCGGATGCGCGCCGCCGTCCGCCGGGCCGAGCCGGTGGCCGGTGAGGACGACTCGCTGGTGGTCACCGACAGCTTCACCGTCGACCTCGCGGCGAAGAAGGTCAACCGGGACGGCACCGACGTCCGCCTGACTCCCACCGAGTGGCACCTGCTGGAGGTACTGGTCCGCAATGCCGGCCGGCTGGTCAGCCAGACCCAGCTGCTCCAGGAGGTCTGGGGTCCGGCCTACCGCACCGAGACCAACTACCTGCGGGTCTACCTCGCCCAGCTGCGCCGCAAGCTGGAGCGCGATCCTTCGCACCCGCGCCACTTCATCACCGAGCCGGGCATGGGCTACCGCTTCGAGAGCTGAACCCCGGGGCGGTCCGGCCCCCGGCCGGCTCCACGGCCTGCCGCTGCGGCCCCCAAAACCGGTACCCTTCCGACATGAGTGGTGACATCAGCAGCGACCAGCCGCAGGGCCGCTTCCGCCGCATGCTCAGCCGGCTGACCTCCTCCGCGGAGGAGCTGCAGGCGGAGGAGTTGCGCCAGGAGAGCGCGGCGGAGTCGGGCTGCACTCCGATCGCCCGGTGCGGGGACCGTGAACTGGTCACCGTCGCGGGCACCCTGCGCACGGTGACGCTCCGCCCGCGGGCCGGCGTGCCGGCCCTGGAGGCCGAGCTCTTCGACGGCACCGAGGCGCTGGACGTGGTCTGGCTCGGCCGTCGCTCCATCGCGGGCATAGAGCCGGGCCGCCGACTGGTGGCCAGCGGCCGGATCGGCCACGCACGCGGGCGCCGCGTGCTGTTCAACCCCCGCTACGAACTGCGTCCGGTCGGACACGGGAGCGAATGAGCGTGAGCAACCAGCCCGGCGGCGAGCCCGCCGCCAAGCTCGGCGTGGTCGAGATCGCCCCCGACGAGCAGACGGCCCAGGAGGCCGCCCGCGAGGCCGCTTCCCGCGAGGCAGCCTCCCGTGAGGCCGCCGACACCGTGATGAAGGCGTTCGGCGGTGTCCGCGGCATGGTCGACATGACGCTGCCCGGCCTGGTCTTCATCGTCACGTACAACATCACCCACCAGGTCCCGGCGGCCGCCTGGGCCGCGCTCGGACTGAGCGGCCTGTTCGTGGTGGCGCGGCTGGCCCGGCGGGAGACCGTCCAGCACGCCTTCAGCGGCGTCTTCGGCGTCGCCATCGGTGCCTGGATCTCCATGAAGACCGGCAAGGCGGAGAACTTCTACCTGCCCGGTCTGCTGTGGAACGTCGGCTACTGCATCGGCCTGGCCGTCTCGGCGCTGGTCCGCTGGCCGATGATCGGCCTGATGCTCGGCCCGATCACCGGGGAGATGTTCACCTGGCGCAAGGAGAACCCCGGGCGCCTCGCGGCCTACACCAAGGCCACCTGGGCCTGGGTGGTGATCATGGGCATCAAGCCGGTGATCCTCTTCCCGCTGTACTTCACCCACAACGTCAACCTGCTCGGCTGGCTGAAGGTCGCCCTGGGCATCCCGCCGATGCTGCTGGCGATGTACGTCACCTGGCAGATCCTGCTGAAGGCGCCGCCGCCCATCAAGGCGCAGCTGGACGACGAGCCGGCCGAGGAGCCCGCCGAGGCGCCGCCGGGGGACAGGTAGCGGCGCACCGCCGCAGAGCCCACGACGACAGCGCCGCAGAGCCGACGCAGAGCCGGCCCACGCACGACAGCGCCGCCGCAGAGCCCACGCACGACAGCGGGGCCCGCACTCGATCCGAGTGCGGGCCCCGCTCGCGTCCGTGGACGGGTGGGCCGCTACTGGGCCCCGGAGGTGGCGGAGAGCAGGTTCTCCAGCTCCTCCTCGCGCTCCTGGGCGGCCACGAAGAGCAGCTCGTCGCCGCCCTCCAGGGTGTCGTCCTTGCCCGGGGTGAGGACCCGGCCCTCGCGGATGATCGTCACCAGCGAGGTGTCCGGCGGCCAGGCCACGTCGCCGACCCGGGTGCCGACCAGCTCGGTGTCGCTCGCCAGGGTCAGCTCGACCAGGTTGGCGTTGCCCTGGCTGAAGCGCATGAGCCGGACCAGGTCGCCGACGCTGACCGCCTCCTCGACCAGGGCGGACATCAGGCGCGGGGTGGAGACGGCGACGTCCACGCCCCAGGACTCGTTGAAGAGCCACTCGTTCTTGGGGTTGTTCACCCGGGCGACCACCCGCGGCACGCCGTACTCGGTCTTCGCGAGCAGCGAGACGACCAGGTTGACCTTGTCGTCACCGGTGGCGGCGATCACCACGTGGCAGCGCTGCAGGGCGGCCTCGTCCAGCGAGGTGATCTCGCAGGCGTCGGCCAGCAGCCACTCCGCCATGGGCACCCGCTCCACCGAGATGGAGTTCGGGTTCTTGTCGATCAGCAGGACCTCGTGGCCGTTCTCCAGCAGCTCGCTCGCGATCGAGCGGCCGACGGCGCCGGCTCCGGCAATGGCGACCCGCATCAGTGACCCTCCTCCTTCGGCCCCTGCGCGAACGCGGCCTCGACGGCGGCCAGGTCGGCCCGGCGCGCCATGACGTGCACCAGGTCGCCCTCCTGCACCACCATCGCGGGCGTGGGCAGGACGCCCTCGCCGAGCCGGGTGACGAACGCCACCCGGGTGCCGGAGGCCTCCTCCAGCGCGCTGATCCGGTGGCCGACCCAGCGCGGGTCGTAGGCGACCTCGGCCAGCTGCACGGTGCCGCTCGGATCCTGCCAGAGCGGCTCGGCGCCGCTCGGCAGCAGCCGGCGCAGCATCTGGTCGGCCGTCCAGCGGACGGTCGCCACGGTCGGGATGCCCAGGCGCTGGTAGACCTCCGCGCGGCGGGGGTCGTAGATCCGGGCCGCGACGTTCTCCACGCCGAAGTTCTCCCGGGCGACCCGGGCCGCGATGATGTTGGAGTTGTCACCGCTGGAGACGGCGGCGAACGCGCCGGCCTCCTCGATGCCCGCCTCCTTCAGGGTGTCCTGGTCGAAGCCGACGCCCGTGACCCGGCGGCCGTTGAAGCCGGCGCCGAGGCGGCGGAAGGCCGTCGGGTCCTGGTCGACGACGGCGACCGAGTGGCCCTGTTTCTCGAGTGCTCTGGCGAGGGCGGAGCCCACGCGGCCGCAGCCCATGATGACGATGTGCACCGGCGCTACCTCACCCGTCCCGTTGGGTTCTTGACCTGCGCAAACACCGTTCATCTTCCTTTCCCGCCCCGTGCTCCGGAGCGAGCGTCCTCGTGCGGCTCGGTGCGACAACCTGAGTGTTGCCCGCCTGCTCGTATCCGACACGCTAGCCGGTCCACCGAACACAGTCGCGACGAAGGGGGGGCCATAAGTCGGACCACAGGCCGAAGAGCCCCTACGATTCCTTAACGTGCCTATGCCGACTGACCTTCCGAAACGCATCCTGATCGGGCGTGCGCTGCGCAGCGACAAGCTCGGGGAAACGCTGCTCCCCAAGCGCATCGCGCTGCCCGTCTTCGCCTCGGACGCGCTCTCCTCGGTCGCGTACGCGCCCGAGGAAATCCTGCTGACGCTCTCCCTGGCGGGTGCCTCGGCCATTCATTTCTCGTGGCAGATCGGCGTCGTCGTCGCCGTCGTCATGCTCGCCGTGGTGGCCTCCTACCGGCAGAACGTGCACGCGTACCCGAGCGGCGGTGGCGACTACGAGGTCGCCACCGTGAACCACGGCCCGAACTCCGGCCTGGTGGTCGCGAGCGCGCTGATGGTGGACTACATCCTCACCGTGGCGGTCTCCACCACCTCCGGGGTGGCCAACGTGGTGTCCGCGGTGCCCTCGCTGCGCGGCCACGAGCTGACCCTCTCGGTCGTCGTGGTGATCGTGCTGATGGGCATCAACCTGCGCGGCGTCCGCGAGTCCGGCAGCGCCTTCGCCGTCCCGACGTACGCCTTCATGGTCGGCGTGCTCGGCATGGTGGTGTACGGCGTGGTCCGGCACTTCGGCCTGGGCCAGGAGATGCCCGCCGAGAGCTCCGGGTTCCACCTGGAGGCGACGCCCGGCAACGAGTCGCTGGCCGGGTTCGCGATGGTGTTCCTGCTGCTCAAGGCGTTCTCCTCGGGCTGTGCCGCGCTGACCGGCGTCGAGGCGATCTCCAACGGCGTGCCGGCCTTCCGCAAGCCGAAGAGCAAGAACGCGGCGACCACGCTGCTGATGATGGCGTCGATCGCCGTCGTGATGTTCATGGGCATCATCTGGCTGGCCCGCCTCACCGGTGTCCAGATGGCCGAGAACCCCGCCGAGCAACTGGTCGGCGCGGGCGACGGCTACCACCAGAAGACCGCGCTGGCCCAGATCAGCGAGGCGGTCTTCTCGAACTTCACGCCCGGCTTCTACTTCGTGGCCGCCGTCACCGGCCTGATCCTGGTGCTGGCCGCCAACACCGCCTTCAACGGGTTCCCGGTGCTCGGCTCGATCCTGGCGCAGGACCGCTACCTGCCGCGGCAGCTGCACACCCGCGGTGACCGGCTGGCCTTCTCCAACGGCATCATCCTGCTGGCGCTGGCCGCGATCCTGTTCATCATCGCCTTCGACGCCGACCCGACCAGGCTCATCCAGCTGTACATCGTCGGCGTCTTCGTGTCCTTCAACATGAGCCAGTCCGGCATGATCCGGCACTGGACCAGGCACCTGCGCACCGAGACCGACCCGGCCAAGCGCCGCCACATGCAGCGCAGCCGGGCGATCAACACCTTCGGCCTGGTGATGACCATGGCCGTGCTGATCGTCGTCCTCGCCACCAAGATCAGCCACGCCTGGATCGCGATCGCCGCGATGGTCGTGCTGTTCGTGATGATGAAGGCGATCCGCCGGCACTACGACCGGGTCTCCGAGGAGCTGGTCGCCGCCGAGGAGCCGGACGACGTGGTGCTGCCGACCCGGGTGCACGCCATCGTGCTGGTCTCCAAGCTGCACAAGCCGGCCCTGCGGGCCCTGGCGTACGCGCGGCTGGCCCGCGCCCACACGCTGGAGGCCGTCACCGTCAACGTCGACCCGGCGGACACCGCGGCGCTGCGCGCGGAGTGGGACGAGCGCGGCATCGAGGTGCCGCTCAAGGTGCTGGACTCGCCGTTCCGCGAGGTCACCGGGCCGGTGCTGGACTACGTGAAGAACCTGCGCCGCAGCAGCCCGCGCGATGTGGTGTCCGTCTACATCCCGGAGTACGTGGTCGGCCACTGGTACGAGCACCTGCTGCACAACCAGAGCGCGCTGCGGCTCAAGGGGCGCCTGCTGTTCAAGCCCGGGGTGATGGTCACCTCGGTGCCGTGGCAGCTGGAGTCCTCCGAGCGGCGCAAGCCGCAGAAGGCCTGGTCGGCGCCGGGTGCCGTCCGTCGTGGTGAGCCGCGGGCCCCGAAGGCCGTAAAGTCGAAGGTCTCCGCACAGCCCGACGACACCGCTGACAGCAGCAAGGACTCCTCCCAGTGACCCGCAACACCCCGCCCCGCTCCAACGGCTCCTCGGGCTCCTCGTCGAAGGGCTCGTCCTCGAAGGGGTCCTCCGCGAAGGGCGCCCGCAAGGGCGGCGCCGGCAAGCCCGGCCAGGTCGCCCGGCCGCGCTGGGGCAAGCCCGTGCGCCCGGCCGCCACCGACCGCGACGGCTTCACCGCGCAGACCGCCCCGCTCGCGCCGAGCGAGCGGGCGCCGGAGCCCGTCGCCGAGCGGCCCGCCCCCGCGCAGGCCCGCAAGGAGAAGCCCAGGGAGAAGCCCAAGGACGGGGACCGCCCGCGCAAGCAGGCCGTCCGCCCGCCGAAGGTGCTGCGCACTCCCCGCGCGCCGCGTGCCGAAGCCGCCCCCAAGGGGCCCGGCGGCGACCCGCTGGTCGGCGAGCGCTACGAGGTCGAGGTCGGCGCCGTCGCGCACGGTGGCGGGCACTGCGTGGCCCGCCACGAGGGCCGGGTGCTGTTCGTCCGGCACGCGCTGCCGGGCGAGAAGGTGATCGTCCAGGTCACCGACGGCACCACGAAGTCGCGCTTCCTGCGCGCCGACGCGGTGGAGATCCTGGAGCCCGCCAAGGACCGGATCGCCCCGCCCTGCCCGTTCTCCGGGCCGGGCAAGTGCGGCGGCTGCGACTGGCAGCACGTGACCCCGGGCGGGCAGCGCAAGCTCAAGGTGCAGGTGCTCACCGAGCAGCTGGCCAAGCTGGCGGGCCTCACCCCGGCCGAGGCCGGCTGGGACGGCAGTGTCGAGCCGGTCGGCGGCAAGCTGCCGGCCGGGCAGGTGCCGGCCTGGCGCACCCGGGTGCAGTACGCGGTGGACCAGGAGAGCGGCAAGGTCGGTCTGCGCAAGCACCGCTCGCACGACATCCAGCCGATCGACCGCTGCCTGATCGCCGCCGAGGGCGTCACGGAGCTGGGCATCGAGGCCCGCGACTGGCCGGGCGTCGCCACCGTCGAGGTGATCGCGGCGGCCGGCTCCTCGGACCGTCAGGTGGTGCTGACCCCGCGCCCCGGCGCCCAGCTGCCGCTGGTCGAGCTGGACAAGCCGGTGTCGATCGCCCGGATCGACGAGCACGACAACATCCACAAGGTGCACGGTCGCTCCTTCGTCCGCGAGCGGGCGGCCGGCCGGACCTGGCGGGTCAGCAACGGCGGCTTCTGGCAGATCCACCCCGAGGCGCCGGACACCCTGGTCGACGCCGTGCTGGACGGCCTGGACCCGCAGTGGGGCGAGAGCGCGCTCGACCTGTACTGCGGCGTCGGGCTGTTCGCGGGTGCGCTGGCCGACCGGGTCGGCGAGGACGGCGCGGTGCTCGGCATCGAGTCCGCCAAGCAGGCCGTGGTCGACGCCCGGCACAACCTGGCGGCGCTGGACAACGTCCGGATCGAGTGCGACCGGGTGGAGACGCTGCTGCCGCGCACCGGCATCACCGCCACCGACCTGATCGTCCTGGACCCGCCGCGCGCGGGCGCCGGGCGGGAGACCGTCGCGCACCTGGCCGGCCTCTCGGCCCGCCGGATCGCCTACGTCGCCTGTGACCCGGCCGCGCTCGCCCGGGACCTCGCGTTCTTCCGCGAGGGCGGCTACCGGCCGGTCTCGCTGCGGGCCTTCGACCTGTTCCCGATGACCCACCACTTCGAGTGCGTGGCGATCCTGGAGCCGATCGGGGAGTAGCCGGGGCTCTCCCCGCAGTACGCGCAGGCGGTATCCGGGCGCTCCGGGTGCCGCCTGCCGGCGTCTGCGGGGCGGCCCGGGGCCGCCCCCGCCGGGGCCGCCCCCGCCGGGGCCGCTCAGGCCCGGCCTCAGCGGCCCGGTACGGCCGTCCGGGCGGGCTCAGCCGGAGGGCGCGCCCACGGTGCCGGCCACCCCGGGGCTGTGGGCGGCCTCGGGCGCGGCCGGGGTCTGCATCGTCCCGGCCGGCAGGCCCTGGTCGCGCAGGCGGCAGCAGACGTCCTGGAGGACGGCGATGCCGGGCTTCTCGTGGTCGTCCGCGGGCCAGACCACGCCGAAGTCGCAGGGCACCAGCCCCTCCACCGGCCGGTAGCGGACGTCCGGGCGGGGGAAGAGCTCGGCCGCCACGGCGGGCAGGAAGGCGATCGCCCCGTCGAAGGAGACCGCGGAGAGCAGCGACTCCACCCGGGTGACCTGGTGCCCGCTGTAGCGGACAGCGGTGCCGTCCGGCCGCGGGTCCATCGCCCAGAAGCTCCGCTCGGAGGGGGACACCTCCGGCGCGAGGCCGACCATCGGCCGGTCGGCGAGGTCCGCGAGCCGCAGGGCCGGCTGCCGGGCCAGCGGGTCGGCGGCGGCCACGCAGACCACCCGGGACTCGGTGGTGAGGGGCTCGGCGTGGAAGCCCTCGGGCGCCGGCAGGTAGACGAACGCGGCGTCGATCTTCCCGATCGCCAGGGCGGTCGTCTGCTCGACCAGGTCCAGGACGTGGAAGTCCACGTCCAGGCCGGGGTGCAGGGTGGTGAGCGCGGCGATCACCCGGCGGGTGGCCGCCAGGGCGGCGGCGCAGTCGGTCAGCCCCAGCCGCAGGGTCAGTCCGTCGCCGTCGGCGGGTGAGTGGCGTGCGGCGTCGCGCAGTTCGTCCGCCGCGCCCACCACGTTCCGGACGAGTGGAAGCAGGGCATGCCCAAGGGGCGTCAACTTCACTTTCCTGCTCGTCCGGGTGAACAGCTGCACCCCGAGCCGGCGTTCGAGGGTGCGGATCTGCTGACTGAGGGCGGGCTGGGTCAGGTAGAGCCGTGCGGCGGCGCGGCCGAAATGCAGCTCCTCGGCCAGCGTCAGCAGTGATCGCAGTTGGTGAACCGCCGGGTCGTCCACGCCGACCATCGCCGTTGCCTCCCATCGCCCCGGAGCTGGCTCCGCCATCCATCAACCATGCTAATCGATAGACGATTGCGCGGAGCCTTGCGGGCGAGGGAAGCTGACGTTGCCTCAGCGAGATCGCGGGAGAATCCGGTACGGCGTGGTCGGGGTGGCCGAAAACCGGCCGACCGATTCTTTCGGCCTGCCCCGATCCACCCGCGTATGCGGAGGCGCGGCCATCGTTTCGGCGAGAACGGCCGTCGGGGGAAGGGTGTCCACCGGGCACGACCGATGACGGTCCGTCGAGAACCACGAGCACCATCCCAGAAGCGGTTCCGTGCCGCCCGGCGCGGACACGAATTCAGGAGCGGTGAAATGAGTGTGCAACCAGGAATTCCACCCGAGTCCGCCCGGTGCGGATCGCACGATTCCGGCTTCGCGCCCAAACGGGCATGTTGTCTGGAGGAGTGTTGAACCACAACACCACGGGGGAGCCGTCCGCCCGGACGGCATCGGAGCGAGTACTCGAACTGCTCTACCGGTACCAGCGGATCGACGAGGCGCTGGCGGCCGAACCGGCCGATCCGGCGGACGGCACCGGGGTTTCGGGGAACGCGCGTTGCGAGGCGTGTTCCGAAGTCCACCGGGCCAAGATGGAGCGCTTCACCGCGCGCAATGAGCCCATCCATTTCGTGGTGCCGGCCTTTCCGGCGAAGTCCCCGAACCAGGGCAAGGTGCTCGGCGCGCTGCCGGACCTCGGCGAGCAGCTGGCGGTCGGCTTCCTGCAGTCGCTCTGCGACTACGTGCGGCACTTCTACGGGCCGGGCGCCCGGGTCACGATCTGCTCGGACGGCCACGTCTTCGGCGACGTGGTCGGGGTGACCGACGGGGCGGTGACCGCCTACCGGCAGGTCCTCGCGGACATGATCGGCACCTCGCACTGGTCGGCGCTGGACCTCTTCGGCCTGGACGACGCGTTCGGCAGCCTCGACTACCCGAAGATGCGGCGCGTCCTGGAGGAGAACTACTCCGCGACGCTGGAGGAGCTCAAGGAGAACGTCCGCACCGACCGGAACACGCGTGCGCTGTTCAACGGAATACACCGCTTCATGTTCGAGGACGCGGTGGCGCGGGAGGGCGGCGGGACGACCCGGAACCAGCTCCGGAAGAACTCCAAGGACGCCGCCTACCAGACCATTCTCCGGAGCAATGCGTGGAGCCGGCTGGTCGCCGAGAAGTTCCCCGACGCGATACGCCTGTCGATACACCCGCAGCCCCCGCACTCGGAGAAGTTCGGGCTCCAGCTCATGCCGACCAGGGACGGCTGGCTGACCCCGTGGCACGGCGTGGTGCTCGACGACGGCGTCAGCCGGTACCTGGTCAAGCGGTGGGACGCGGAAAACCTCCAGGCCTCCGTCGTCTGGCGGGACGGCCGGCCCAGCCATTTCGTCGCCCCGCACCTCGCCGCCCGTCCGTAGGGCCGCCATCTCAGAAAGGAGGACGACGCGCCATGACGACTTCCATGCCCCCGGCCGCGGATCTGCGCCACATTCCGCTCCGTCCGTTCGGCCGCGTGGTCGAGGCCCCCGGCGGCAATGCCCGGATCGCCGACATTCCGGTGGACACGCTGGCCCGCTGGACCGAGGAATCGCGGGTCCTGGTGCTCCGCGGATTCTCGCTCCTCGGAAAGCAGGAATTCGCCGACTACTGCCGGCAGTGGGGAGAGGTCCTGAAGTGGGAGCCGGGCGAGGTCATCGACCTGGTGGTCGAGGACAATCCCCGGAACTACCTGTTCGCCAGCGGCGACGTGCCGTTCCACTGGGACGGCGCCTTCGTCGAGGCCGATCCGCGGTACTTCTTCTTCCAGTGCCTGGACGCGACTCCGGGAGCCGGCGGGGAGACCGTCTTCTCCGACACCACCGCCGTCTACCGGGACGCCGACCCCGAACTGCGCGACCTCTGGGCGGGGATCAGCGTCACCTACACCACCGAGAAGATGGTGCACTACGGCGGCGAGGTCACCGAGAAGCTGGTGGCCCAGCACCCCGGCACCGGTGTGCCGGTGCTGCGCTTCGCCGAGCCGCTGGACCCGGCGGTCTACAAGAACCCGGTGTCCGTGCAGGTCGAGGGCGTCGACGGCGGGCAGGCCGAGGAGTTCATCGCCTCGATGGCGGAACGGCTGCACCGCCCCGCCTACTGCTACGCCCACGACTGGCGCCGCGGCGACATCGTGATCGCCGACAACATCGCGCTGGTGCACGGGCGCAACGCCTTCAACGGGCCGACCTCCCGCCATCTGCAGCGGGTCGAGGTCATCTGACCCGTCCCGGTCGGCTTCCGACACGCCCGACCACTCCCGTCATCACCCGTCAACGCCCGGAGGCCACCATGTCCGGCACAGGTGGAGCGAGAACATGAGTATTGGCATTGTGGGAACCGGGATCTCCGGTCTTCATCTGGCGCTGCGGCTGCGGCAGTTCGGCATCGACGCCACCCTGTACACGGCTCAGGGGCCCGACGGCATCCGCAGCGGGCCGCCGTTGAACTTTGTCACTCGATTCGACTCCACCCGGGAACGGGAATCCGCGCTCGGCGTCACCGAATGGTCCTCGGCGGCGTACGACAACGCGTGGATGCACCTGAACGTGGAAGGCCCGGACGGGTTCTCCTTCCGCGGCCGGCTCCCGAAGCCGGCCAGCTCGGTCGACTTCCGGATGTATCTCGCCACGCTGCTGGAGGAGTACGGGCGGCGTGGCGGGAATCCGGTCCGGCTGCGGGTGGCCGACCGGGCCGGGCTGGAGCGGCTGGCCGAACGGCACGACCTGGTGGTCGTGGCGGCCGGGCGGGGCGCGCTCACCGACGTCTTCCCGCGGGACCCGGCCCGCTCGCCCTACCTCTCGGCGCCGCGCCGCCTCGCCGGCGGCCTGTTCCACGGGGTCCGGCCGCCGGAGCCGGCCGGGATGACGATGCACATGGTCCCCGGGGCCGGGGAGATCCACGCCCCGACCTACCACTCCTTCGCCGGGCAGGTGACCGCCGTGCTCGTCGAGGCCGTGCCGGACGGCCCGTTCGAGGCGCTGACCGGGCGGGATCACCGCGATGACCCGGACGGGTTCGCCAAGGAGGTCCTCGCCCTGGTCACCGCCCACGCGCCCGCCCTGCGGGAGCGCGTGGACGAGCCGGACTTCGCGCTCGCCCGGCCGGTGGACCTGCTCCAGGGCGCCGTCGTCCCGGTGGTCCGCCGGGGCTGGGCCGCACTCACCGGCGACCGGTACGCGCTGGCCGTCGGCGACGCCTGGATCGCCAACGACCCGCTCACCGCCCAGGGCGCCAACCTCGGCTCCGAGCTGGCCTTCCTCCTCGCCGACGTGCTGCGCGAGCACACCGGGCCCTACGACGAGGCGTTCTGCCGCGCCGTCTCCGACCGGATGTGGCAGTGCGCCCAGCCCGTCGTCGACTGGACCAACCTGTTCATCGGCCCGCCCCCGGCGCACATGGGCACCCTGCTCGCCGCCGCCGCGGGCGACCAGCGGGTGGCCGACGCCTTCGTCGCCCACCTCGACCGGCCGGCCGCCATGTGGCACGGCCTCGCCAGCCCCGAAAGCACCGACGAGTTCATCGCCCGGGCACAGTCCGTGAGGAGCGCAGCATGAGTGTCGAGGTCGGCCTGGTCTGGGACGCGGTCGGACGGATCGAGGCCGGGCGGGGGTTGCTGGAAGTCGCCCGCCAGGCCGGGCTGGACACCTTCCTGGTCTTCGACCACCTGATGAACGTCTTCCCCCGGCAGGCCTGGGACACCGACTTCAGCCACGTCGCGGCGGACCTCCCGACCCCGGACCGCTGTCTGGACTTCGCCACCGTGCTCGGCAACTTCGCCCCGCAGGCCGGCCCGGTCCGGCTGGCCATCGGGGTCACCGACCCGAACCGGCGCCACCCCGCGGTGCTCGCGCAGACCGCGCTGACCCTCGCCCAACTCACCGACCGGGCACCGGTCCTCGGCATCGGCGCGGGGGCGCTGGAGAACCTCGTGCCGTACGGCGTGCCGCACGACCACCAGGTGGACCGGGTGGAGGAGGCGCTGCGCGTCCTGCGCCTGCTGCTCTCCGGCGAGGGCCCGCACGACTTCCGCGGCACCTACTTCACCCTCGACCGGGCGCTCATCACCCCCGCTCCCGAGGGCCGCACCCCCCGGATCTGGCTCGGCGCCAACCGCCCGCGGATGCTCACCCTGGCCGGCCGCTACGCCGACGGCTGGCTCCCCTCCGAACTGATGGCCCCCGACGAGTACGCCCGGCGGCTCGACGTGGTGCGGGCCGCCGCCGTCGACGCCGACCGCGACCCCGACAGCATCGTCGCCGCGGGCGGTGTCCCGATCGTGGTGGCGGAGACCGACGCCGCCGCGCAGGAGCTGCTGCGGGCCACCCCGATCCGCTACCTCGCGCTGCACGCGGGCGCCCGGGCCTGGCGGCGGCACGGCGCCGCCCACCCCTTCGGGGAGGACTACCGCGGCCTGGTCGAACTGCTGCCGCACCTGCTCACCCGCGCCGAGGTCGAGCGGGCGCTCGCGGTGGTGCCCGACGAGGTGGTCGCCGACCAGGTCCTCGCGGGCAGCCGGGAGACGGTGCTCAAGCGGATCGGCGAACTCGTCGACGCCGGTATGCGCCACCCCATGCTGATCCCCGCCTCGGCGCTCGCCTCGCCGGAGGCCGCCGGCTACACGATCGAATCGATCGGCTGGCTCGCCGCCCGGCTGCGCTCCGACGCCGGCCCGGGCGCCGACTCCGGGGCGGTGTCCGCATGACCGGCGTGGGCATCATCGGATCCGGCATCTCCGGGCTGCAACTGGCGCTGCGCCTGCAGCAGTCGGGCGTCCCGGTGACGGTGTACTCGGAGCACGGCATCGACGGCCTCAAGGGCGGCCGGCCGCGCAACTTCCCCGCCCGGTTCGGACAGACCCAGCAGCGGGAGCGCGAACTCGGCGTCCACGACTGGGAGTTCGCCGACGCACAGGTGCGGCACTGGGCGGTCACCATGCACACCGGCGCGCCGCGGCCGCTGGAGTTCCTCGCCGCCCTGCGGCCGCCGTCCAGCGTGGTCGACTTCCGGATCTACCTGCCGCGGCTGCTCAGCGCCTTCGTCGACCGCGGCGGTGAGCTGGAGACCGGCGACCACCCGGTCGAGGAACTCGCCCGGCGCCACGACCTGCTGGTCGTCGCCAACGGCAACCGGTCGGTGCGGCGGCTGTTCCCGGCCGACGCCGACCGCTCGCCGTACACCACGCCGCAGCGCGTCCTGTGCGCCGGGATCTACTTCGGGATCGACGAGGAGGTGCCGCACTCGCTCGACATCCACTTCCTGCCCGGCGCCGGCGAGATCCTGCGCCTGCCGTTCTACTCGCCGGCCGGCCGGGCCGACGTGCTCGCCTTCGAGGCCGTCCCGGGCGGCCCGCTGGAGTCCGCCTGCCACCTCGACGCCGACGCCGACCCGGCGGCGTTCCACCGGCACGTGCTCGACCTGGTGGCCGCCCACGCCCCGGGCCTGCGCGAGCGGATCGACACCGCCGGCTTCGCGCTCACCGCGCCCGGCGAGCTCACCCAGGGCGCCATCACCCCGGTGGTCCGCCGGGGCTGGGCCCGGCTCGACGACGGCACCTGCGCGCTGGCCGTCGGCGACGCCTGGATCACCAACGACCCGCTCACCGCCCAGGGCGCCAACCTCGGCTCGGCCACCGCCTTCACCCTGGCCGAGCTGATCACGCGGCACCGGGGGCGCTACGACGAGGAGTTCTGCCGCGACGCGTCCGCGCGCCTGTGGGAGCACGCGCGCCACGTCGTGGAGTGGAGCAACGCCTTCCTCGCCGAGCCCGCGCCGCACGTCGCCGCGGTGTTCGAGCGGGCGGCGACCGACAAGCGGGTGGCCGACGCGTTCGTCGGCCGGTTCGACGACCCGGTCTCGATGTGGCGGGCGCTGTCCACCCCGGAGGGCGTGGACGCCTTCCTCGCCGACTGCGAGCGGACCGCGCCGGCCGCCCCCTGAGCGGAGCCACCACCCACCGAAGGAGTGCAATGACCTTTCCCGACACGGCCCGGGACGAGAAGGGCCGGCTGATCCCCGAGTCCGAGCAGACCGCGGTGTGGCTGCTCGGCGGCCTGGCCCAGATACGCGTGCCCGGCGAGGCGACCGGCAACGCCTTCACCGTCGTGCAGCACACCGGCAACCGCGGCTACACCACGCCGCTGCACATCCACGACTACGAGGACGAGGTCTTCATGGTCCTGGACGGCACGCTGCGCATGATCTGCGACGGGCAGGAGTTCGTCGCCGAGGCCGGCAGCACGATGATCGTGCCGCGGACCGTTCCGCACGGCTTCGTGACGACCTCGCCGAACGCCCGCTTCCTCACCATCCACTCCACGCCCCAGCCGGACCGCAGGCCGCAGTTCGACCTGTTCCTGAAGGCGGAGATCCCGCACGCCAGGGCCCTCACGCTGCCCACCGAGGACGTGGGCGGCCCCGACCTCGACCACATCATCGCGCTGGGCACCACGTACGCGTACCGCTTCGCGGGCCCGCCGCCGACCCTCTGACGGCCGCTCCGGCCTCCTCGGCCGGCCGGCCAACGCTCCCGTTCCGACAGAAGAGACACCATGTCGTTGAAGCTCCTTTCCCTGATGCTGTGCGTGTTCGGCATCACCACCGGCGAGTTCGTCATCGCCGGCATCCTGCCGGACGTCGCCTCCGACCTCGACGTGTCGATCCCCGCAGCCGGGCTCCTGGTCACCGCGTACGCCATCGGAATGATCATCGGCGGCCCGGTGCTCACCGCGCTGACCGCCCGGTACCCGCGCAAGCCGCTCATCGTCGGCCTGCTCGTCATCGTGATCGTCGGCAACGTCGCCTCGGCGCTGGCGCCCGCGTACGCCGTGCTGTTCGTCGCGCGCGTCGTCACCGCGCTGGTGACCGCCACGTTCTTCGCCAACGCGATCGTGATCGCCGCGTCCACGGCCCCGGAGGGCAAGCAGGCCTCGACCGTGTCCAAGCTGGTCTTCGGGATGAACCTCTCGATGATGCTCGGCGCGCCCATCGGCACCTTCATCGGCGACCACTTCGGCTGGCGCGCGACCTTCGCCGTCATCGCCGGGGTCTGCCTGCTCGGCCTGGTCCTGGTGCTGCCGCTGGTGCCGGACGTCGCGGCCTCCACCACCAGCGCGGTGGCGGAGCTGCGGGTGTTCCGCAACCGCAACGTCCAGCTGGCGATCGGCATCACCGCCGTCGCCAACATGGGTCTGCTCATGGTGTTCACCTACTTCTCGCCGCTGCTCACCGACCTCACCGGCTTCGCCGACGGGGCCGTCCCGCTGCTGCTGCTGGCGTACGGGGTGGGCGCGGCGGCCGGCAACTTCGTCGGCGGCTGGCTCTCCGACCGCTCCCTGATGGCCTCGCAGGTCGGCCTGCTGGGCCTGCTCACCGCGGGCCTGCTGGTGATGTGGGCGGTCAGCGGCGGCACCGTGGCCACCGCGGTGATGGTGTTCGTGATCGGCGCGCTGGGCTTCTCCGTCATCCCCGGCATGCAGACCCGGGTGCTGACCACCGCGAGTTCGGCGCCGACCCTGGCGATCGCGGTGAACGCCTCCGGCTACCAGCTCGCCGCCGCGCTGGCCGGCTGGCTGGGCGGCCGGGTCATCGACGGCCCGGGCCTGCGCGCCGTCTACCTCACCGCCGCCGCGGTCACCGTCCTGGGCATCCTGCTCAGCTCCTACGCCTGGCACCGGGACCGCACCAGCGGCAGCGGGGCGGCCGGTACCGGGGCGAAGGAGCGGACGGCCGAGACCTCGCCGGCCTGACGATCCGCCCGGCGGGGCCCGCGCCCGGTGCGCCGGCCGGCCCCCGCCCGGTCCGCTTGGCCCGGCCCCGTGCGGGGGCCGGGACGCCCGCCGGGGCCACCCGGCCGTCACTCCACGAGGGGCAACCATGGGTCGTGATTCCGTCCTGGTCAGCGGCGACTGGGCCGAGCGCCGTCTCGGCACCGCCGGAGTGGTCTTCGTCGAGATCGGCAACGAGGACACCGAGTACCGCAAGGGCCATCCGCCGGGCGCCGTCTGGATCAACTGGAGCGAGCTCCAGGACGACCTGCGGCTCGGCGTCGTCGGCCCGCCGGCGTTCGAGCGGCTGATGCGGGCCAAGGGCATCGGCGAGGAGGACACCGTCGTGGTGTACTCGGCCAACGCCAACCTGCTGGCCACCCAGCTCTACTGGTACCTCACCCTGCACGGCCACCGGTCCGTGCGGCTGCTCGACGGCGGCCGCCGCAAGTGGGAGCTGGACGGACGCCCGCTCACCACCGCGCTGCCCGACCGGCCGGCGACCGGCTACCTGGTCACGCGGCCGGACCCGTCCGTCCGGGCGACCAGGGACGACGTCCTCGCCGCCCTCGGGCAGCGCAACATCATCGACGTCCGGAGCCCGGAGGAGTACTCCGGGCTGGTCTTCGCACCCGGCTTCGCGGGGGAGGCCTTCACCGCCGGCAACAACCCGCACGAGGTGGCCCAGCGCTCCGGCCACGTCCCGGGCGCGGTCCACCTGCCCTGGGAGGCCGTCGTCGGCACCGACGACACCTTCCGCTCCGACGAGGAGCTCGGCCGGCGGTTCGCCGCCCTGGACCCCGCGCGCGGCACCATCACCTACTGCTGGGTCGGTGCCCGCTCCGCGCACTCCTGGTTCGTCCTGCGCGAGCTGCTGGGCTGGCCGGACGTCCGCAACTACGACGGCTCCTGGGCCGAGTACGGGTCGCTGATCGGCGTGCCGGTCGAACGCGGCACCCCCGGCGACCGGGCCGCGCACCTCCCCACCACCCCACGCTGATCCTCCGAGCCTGAAGGGAGCGGGGCCGCCCGGCCTCGGGCGGCCCCCACCACCTGCCATGAACGAACGCAACACGTTGCAGCCCCCGCTCGGCGCGCCCGCCCGGGACCGGCTGGCGGGCAAGGTCGCCCTGGTGACGGGCGCCAGCTCCGGCATCGGCGAGGCCGCCGCGAAGGCACTGGCCGCGCAGGGCGCGAGCGTGGTGCTGGCGGCCCGGCGCCGGAGCGAACTGGACCGGGTCGCCGGGGAGATCGCCGCCGCCGGCGGCGCCGCGATCGCCGTCACCGCCGACGTCACGGTCGACGAGGACGTCGCGGCCGCCGTCCACGCGGCCGAGCAGCACTACGGCGGCCTGGACATCGCCTTCAACAACGCCGGCACGCTGGGCACCCCGGGCCTGGTCGCCGACCAGAAGCCGGAGGCCTGGGCGGAGGACCTCGGCCGGGTGCTCACCAGCGTCTTCCTGTCGATGCGGCACGAGATCCCGGCCCTGCAGCGGCGCGGCGGCGGAGTGATCGTCAACAACGCCTCGCAGCTGGGCGTGGTCGGGTTCGGCGCCGGGATCAGCGCCTACGTGGCCGGCAAGCACGGCGTGGTCGGCCTCACCAAGGCCGCCGCGCTGGAGTACGCCGGGGAGAACATCCGGGTCAACGCCCTCGCGCTGGCGACCGTGGACACGCCGATGTACCGCTCCTCGGTGGGCGGCAACCAGGAGATGGCCGACATGTTCACCGCGCTGCATCCGCTCGGCCGGATCGCGAGCGCGCAGGAGGCGGCCTCGGCGGTCGTCTACCTGGCCGGCGACGAGGCGGGCTTCTTCACCGGCTCGGTGCTGGTCATGGACGGTGGATGGACGGCCCGGTGATGCCCGCGACCGCCGCGGGGCCGCAGCGCACCGTCCGGAACGTGCCGGAGGTCGTCGGCGGGGACCTCGAGGTGCCGCTGGTGACCGGGTCGTGGGTGCCCTACGCCAACCTCGACTACGCGGCGAGCACCCCGAGCCTGGCGGCCGTGCAGCACGCGGTGGACCGCATGCTGCCCTGGTACAGCAGCGTGCACCGGGGCGCCGGGTTCGCCTCCGCGGTCTCCACCCGCGCCTACGAGAGGGCCCGGGACACGGTGCGCCGCTTCGTCGGCGCGGCCCCGGACGCCGAGGTGGTGTTCACCCGCAACACCACCGACGCGCTCAACCTGCTCGGCCGTGCGCTGCCCGCCGGCACGGCGGTCTTCCGGTTCTCCACCGACCACCACGCCGCCCTGCTGGCCTGGCGCGGCTCCCCGGTGTACCGCCTCGCCCGGCCGGCCACCGCGGCGGACGCGGTGACCGCGCTGGCGAAGGCGCTCGCCGACGCCCCCAGGGGGCCGAAGCTGGTGGTGATCACCGGCGCGTCCAACGTGACCGGGGAGCTGTGGCCGGTCGCCGACCTGGCGGAGGTGGCCGGCAGCCACGGGGCGCGCACCGTGCTGGACGCCGCCCAACTGGCCGGGCACCGCCCGCTGGACCTCGCCGGCTGGGGCGTGGACTGGGCCGCGCTCTCCGGGCACAAGCTGTACGCGCCGTTCGGTGCGGGCGCCCTGGTGGGCTCCGCCGACTGGCTGGACACCGCCGACCCCTACCTGGCCGGCGGCGGGGCGACGGCCAGGGTCGCCGAGGAGGACGGCCGGGAGAGCGTCCACTGGTCGGGGCTGCCGCACCGGCACGAGGGCGGCTCCCCGAACGTGGTGGGCACCCACGCGATGGCGGTCGCCTGCCGGACGCTGACCGCCACCGGCTGGGACGCCGTCGCCCGGCACGAGCAGGCGCTGACGGCCCGGCTCCGCGGCGGACTGGCGGCCGTCCCGGGGGTGCGCCTGCTGGACCTGTGGCCGGACGGGCACCCGCGGCTCGGCGTGGTCTCGTTCAGCGTCGCCCGCTGCGGTGACGCGCCCGCCGACCAGCGGCTGGTCGCCACGGCGCTCTCCGCGGAGTACGGGATCGGCGTCCGGGACGGGGCGTTCTGCGCCCACCAGGCGGTGCACGCCCTGCTGCACGACGCGCCCGGACACCAGGCCGACCGCGCGCTGCGGGCCAGCATCGGCCTCGGCACCACCGACGAGCACGTCGACCGCCTGGTGGCGGCGCTGGGCGAGCTGGTGCGGCGCGGACCGCGCTGGACCTACGAGCACCCGGAGGACGGCTGGCGGCCCGTACCGGACCCCCGGCCGGTGCCGGAATTCCTCCGGTGAGCGGGAATTCCCCGGGGCCGCACTCCGGATGACCGTTTCTCAGTAGGCTCCGGCACCGGAAGGAGAGTGCCCGACATGACCGGACCACGCACGACCGAACACCTGAACAATTCCGCCCGGCCCGCCCGCCGATTCGGCGTCATGCTCTATCCGGACCAGCCTTTCCCGGTGCTGGTGGAACGGCTGCGATGGCTGGAGGAGCTCGGTTTCGACCAGGTCTTCGTGCCCGACCACAGTGCGGACCTGCGCAATCCCGGCGGCCTCTGGTTCGACAGCTGGTCCGTGCTGGCCACGGCGGCGGTGACCACGCGCAGGATCCGGATCGGCACCCTGGTGGCCAACCAGATCCTGCGCCCGCCGGCCCAGCTGGCCAAGCAGGCGATCGCCCTCGACCACCTCTCCGGCGGCCGGTTCGACCTGGGCATCGGCGCCGGGCTGTTCCCCTGGGACCACCACAGCGTGGGGCAGGTCCCGTGGTCGCCCAAGGAGCGGGCCGAGCGGTTCGCGGACTACGTGGCGATCGTCGACGGCGTGCTGCGCGGCGGGGTGTTCGGCCACGAGGGCGGCCGGCTGTGGGTCAAGGACGTGGTGACGGTGCCCGGCTCGCTGCAGTCGCCGCGGCTGCCGCTGATCGTCGGAGGCCAGTCGCCGACGCTGATCCGGGTGGCGGCCGCGTGCGCCGACGCCTGGAACACCCACGGCCCGCCGGGCGCGAGCGCGCAGGAGGTGCTCGACATCACCACCGAGCAGAACCGCCGGCTGGACCGGCTCGCCACCGAGGCCGGCCGCGACCCCGCGGACATCCGGCGCGGCTACACGATCTTCGGGCCCTGGGACCCGAGAGGAGGACGGCACGGCTACGAGGAGATCTTCGAACGCTTCACCGGAGCCGGTGTCGCGGAGTTCGTCCTCGACTGGCCGGGGGAGGCCCATCGGGAGGAATTCGAACGAGTCGCCCGTGAGGTGATTCCGCCGCTGCGCGACAGCTGACGGAAACCGCACACCACGGGGGATTTCACGACGCGATCCTGTCCCACGTGTCGGCCGGGGCGACCCGGCCGATCCGACATTCCGCACGGGGGATCACAGGAATTCGGCAGTTCATCGTATTCGGGCACTTCGCCCAGGATTTCGCGTGAAGAGAAGGTGTGACAGAGATGATCGAAGACGTGGCCGGCAGGGCCACCACGGGGGCTTCGGACAACGGGGGTGTTCCTGGCAGTGGGGTGGCTGCGGACGGCGGCGGGGGCGCTCCTGGCAGCGGGGTGGCTGCGGACGGCGCGGTGGCGGCGGACCCCCTGCGGAGCCGGGGCGGGATCACCGTGACCAAGGCCGACCGCCAGTACGAGGACCTGGTCAGCGGGCTCAACCAGCGCTACGTCGCGGCGCCCGACTCCATCCGGCTGGTGAGCACCACCGAGGAGGTGGTCGCCGTCGTCCAGGAGGCCGTCGACCAGGGCAAGCGGCTCGCCGTGCGCTCCAGCGGGCACTGCTACGAGGACTTCGTCCACAACCCGGACGTCCGGATCATCCTGGACATGTCCGGCATGCACGCGGTGGCCTACGACCCCGGGCTCAACGCGATCGCCGTCGAGTCGGGCGCCACCAACCTGCGCACCTACCAGACGCTCTACCCGGAGTGGGGCGTCGTCGTCCCCGCCGGGTTCTGCTACTCCGTCGCCATGGGCGGCCACGTCAGCGGCGGCGCCTGGGGACCGCTCTGCCGACTGCACGGCCTGGTCGTCGACCACCTGTACGCGGTCGAGGTGGTCGTGGTCGACGAGGCCGGCCGGGCCCGCGCGGTGATCGGCACCCGCGACGAGGAGGACCCGAACCACGACCTCTGGTGGGCCCACACCGGCGGTGGCGGCGGCAACTTCGGCGTCGTCACCCGCTACTGGTTCCGCTCACCGGGCGCCACCGGGCGGGACCCGCGCGCACTGCTGCCGAAGCCGCCCGAGGAACTCCTGGTCAGCGCCGTCAGCTGGCCGTGGGACGAACTGAGCCGGGACGAGTTCGTCCGGCTGGCCCGCAACTACGCCGACTGGCACGTGGCCCACCGCGGGCCCGACGACCCGGCCCGGGCGCTGATCAGCCAGCTGGTGCTCAACCACCGCAGCGCCGGCCAGATCGGCATGCTCGTCCTGGTGGACGCCTCGGCGCCGGACGCCGAGCGACTGCTCGCCGACTACCTGGAGCACATCGGCGACGGCATCAGCGTCGAGCGCGGCGCGCTGACCAGGCACATGGGCGAACTGCCCGCGCTGCCCCAGTTCGCCGCCCCGCGCCGGCTGCCCTGGCTCAAGGCGGTCCGGATGCTCGGCACCACCAACGGCGTGCTCAACGACCCGACGCTGCGCGCCGAGTACAAGTCCTCCTTCATGCGCGCCGGCTTCCCCGACGGGCAGCTCGAAGCGCTCCACGAGCACCTCACCCGCGAGGACGTGGCCAACCCGAACATCAGCGTGCAACTGACCTCCTACGGCGGCCGGATCAACGCGGTCGACCCGGCGGCGACCGCGGCGCCGCACCGGGACGCGGCCTTCAAGATGCTCTGGCAGGTGTTCTGGAACGACCCCGCCGACGACGACCTCAACATCGGCTGGGCCCGCGACTGCTACCGGGCGGTCTACGCCGACACCGGCGGTGTGCCGGTGCCGAACGGGATCACCGACGGCTGCTACGTGAACTACCCCGACATCGACCTCGGCGACCCGGACCTCAACACCTCGGGGGTGCCCTGGCACGACCTCTACTACAAGGAGAACTACCCGCGCCTGCAGCGGATCAAGGCGGCGTGGGACCCGCTCGACGTCTTCCGGCACGGCCAGTCCGTCGAGCTGCCCACGGCCTGAACGGTGGCCGGCGGGGCCGCCCGCCCGGCCGCCGCGCGGCGCCCGGTCCCACCCGGGCGCCGCGTGGACCGGCGGTGCTCCGCCGTCGTTCCGCTGCTGCCGGCGCCGTTCCGCCGGTGCCGCGTTCCGGTGCCGTGTGCCGTCGCCGCCGTGTTCCGCCGCCGTGTCCCGCTGCCGTGTCCCCGCGAAGGAGCCCCTCCGATGACCTCCCTGCTCGCGATATCCGCCAGCCCCTCGGCCGGCTCGCGCACCGCCGCGCTGACGGCCCACCTGGTCCAGCTGCTGGCCGGGGCCGGCTTCCGGACCGGGCACGTCCGCGTCCGCGACCTGCCGGCGGCGGAGCTGCTCGCCGGGCGGGCCGAGAGCACGGTGCTGCGCGAGGCCCTGGACGCGGTGGCCGCCGCGGACGGGATCGTGGTGGCGTCACCCGTCTACAACGCGGCCTACAGCGGTCTGCTGAAGACCTTCCTCGACGTGCTGCCCCGCTCCGGGCTGGCGGGCAAGACGGTGCTGCCGGTGATGACCGGCGGGAGCCTCGCCCACGCCCTCGCCCCCGACTACGCACTGCGGCCGGTGCTGACGGCGCTCGGCGCGCGGTACGTCGTCCGCGGCGCGTTCGTCCTCGACGGGGCGATCGAGCCGCGTGACGGCGGTCCGCCGCGGCTGGCGGCGGACGCCGCGCCCAGGCTGGAGCAGGCGGTGGCGGACTTCCTCGCCGCGCTGCCGCCCGACGTGCCCGGTGGGCTGCCCACGGCCGGGCGGTCCGGGCCGGGCGCCCTCGCCCGGAGGTGACGCAGGCGGCCCCCAGGGCTCCGGGGGCCGCCTGCGCCGGTGCGCCGGGGTCGTTCAGGACTCGTGCCGCTCCTCTTCCTCGGCGCTGTGCGGCAGGGTGATCCCGTGCTGCGCGGCGAGCCGCAGCAGTCCGGCGATCCGGCCCTCGTACGCCTGGACGCCGTCGGCGTCCTGCGCGGTCCGGGCTGCCGCGAGTTCCTTGCGGGCGTGGGTGAGCTGCTCACGCAGCTCCTGGTCGAACATCGCTGTCATTGCCGGCCTCCGCACCGGTCGGTGCCACTCCAGGGAATGCTCGGGGCAGTTCAGAATCTACGAAGGTGAAGAAGTCTTCAAGCCCTGCCCGCCGTGGCGCCCGCGTGGCGTTGCCCGCGGCGCGGCGGCGCGGCGGCGCCGGTGTGCGCGGCTGCCCGGTGGTCCGGCCGGTGGTTCGCCCGGTGGCGGTGCGGGGCTTCGGTGCGCCTGTCGGTGCGCCGCCGGGGCGCGCGGCGGGCGTGCGTGCGCCCTTGTTGTGCTAGCACTTCAGCGCTAGCTTGAATTTCATGGGTAAGAAACAGCTGAACGTCCGGGTGGACGCCACCACCGCGGAGATGGCCCGGGAGCGGGCGGAGCAGCAGGGGATCAGCATGAACCAGTACATCGAGCGCCTGGTCCAGCAGGACATGGGCGAGGCCGGGCGGGCGTTCGTGGACGCCGCCGCGCAGTTCATGAAGGAGTACGAGACTGCCTTCCTGGCCGAGTTCGGCGAGCGCGGCGACCTCCAGGACGTGCGCCGTTGAACCTGGAGGTCGACCTCTCGTGGCTGCTCATGACAGCCGAGCAGTACACGCCCGGTGACCCGCAGGTCACCGACTACGGATCGCTGCTCGCGGCGGTCGCCCGCCACCAGGCCGAGATCTTCGACATCGCCGTCTACCCCGAACCGCAGGACCGCGCCGCCGCCCTGATGCACCAGCTCATCCGGGTGCCGGCCCTGGAGAAGACCAACGAACTGTTCGCCACCGCCGTCGCCTACGCCTACCTGGTGGCCAGCGGCTGCACGGTCGCCACCACCGCCCGCGAGGTGCGCAGCCTCGCCCGGGCCATCCGCGAGGGGCGGCTCGGCGTGTCCGGCGTCGCCGAGCGGCTGGCCGCCTGGGTGGTGGACGAGGCCGAGGGCGAGGACGTCAGCGGCGAGGACAACGAGGACAACGAGGAGTAGGGCCGGGGGCCGTCGGGCGGCCCCGCGGCGGACGGGGCCGCCGTCCGGTGGCCGCCGTCGGGCGTCCGCCGCCGGCTGCCCGCCGCTCGTCGCCCGGCGCTCAGGCCCCGGCCGGCTCCGTCGTGGCGGGCTCGGCGATCAGTGCGGTCGCGAACGGCCGGAAGCCCGCCCGGCGGTAGATCCGGGCGACGTCCTCGTCGGCGGCGGACAGGAAGACCGTCCGCACGCCGTTCGCCCGCGCGTGCGCGACCAGCGCCGCCGTCACCGCCAGGCCGAGACCGCGCCGGCGCGCCGACGGCAGGGTGCCGACGCCGGCCACCTCGGTGACGGTGCCCACCGGGTTGTGCTGGCCCGCGCAGAGCGCCGTACCGTCCTGGACGGCCGCGGCGAGCACGGTGCGCCCGGCGGCGATCCGCCCGGCGATCCGCTCGACCGCTCCGTCCGCCGCCAACTGCTCGGCCGTCACGGCCAGTTCGGCCGGGCCGGCGAGACCGAGGCTGGTGCCGGGTTCGCCGAACGCCAGGTGCGGGACGGCCGTCGCGCTCGCGAGGTCCGGATCGCCGGGCGTCAGGACGCGCACCGACACCTCGGCGGGCAGGGCGGGCCCCGAGGGGGTGGCGGGCTCCTCGTCCGGGCCCAGCACCAGCAGCGGGTGCTCGTGCACCGTCAGCCCGGCCTCCTCCACGGCCGCGCGCAGCAGCGGATCGTGCTCGGCCACCCACTCGAAGGCCTGCGGTGCGCCCAGCTCGCGCTGGCGGGCCAGCACCCGCAGGACGTCCTCGGCGGTGACGGCCGGGCCGGTGTGGCCGAGCGCCGGGCGGGCGTAGAAGGGCCAGCCCTCGCCCTCGCGGACGAACAGGCTCAGCGGGCCGAAGTCCTCGACGCGGGCGGAGCTGCGTGGTACGGCGTCGTAGTAGCGCTCGATCTCGTCGAGGAGGGGGCGGTGGGCGGGATCAAGATCGGCAGAAGTCACGCGGTGCATCCAAGCAGGCTGGTCGCGTTCCTGCCAGCGTTTTGCGGTCGGTCGGTGTGCGGACGGTCCCGCGCACGGGGAGCCCGGGCATTTCGGACCGATTGTTGCCGAATGCTTACAGGCCGGGCGATCTTGCGTGCGGGCCCCGTGGCATCCTGGGGCTTTTACAGCTCCGCCGGACGGTACGGCGGACGTCGGCACGGGGAGAGGCGAGGGGGATGACAGGCTCATGAGGCTCTGCTTTCTGGTCGAGGAGCACTACCGGCACGACGGCATGCCGCTCGACGTGGTGCGCCAACTCGCCGCCTGGGGGCACCGGGTGGACGTGCTGCGCCCCGGGAACTCGCTGATGGCGATCTCCGAGGCGGTGCGGGCCGGCAGCCATGACGCCTGGGTGCTCAAGACCGTCTCCGGCGGCCCCGGCCTGACCCTCCTGGAGGCGGCCGCCGCGGTCGGCCTCACCACCGTCAACGACGTCCGTTCCATCCGCGGCGTCCGGGACAAGGCGCTCGCCGCGGTGATCGCGCGCACCCGGGGCCTGCCCGTCCCGGTGACGTACGCCGCCGCCCGCTGGGAGCGGCTCGCCGAGATCCCGGCCTCCGAGTACCCCCTGGTGGTCAAGCCCGCCGACGGCAGCTCCGGGCGGGCCGTGCGGCTCGTCCCCACCCCCGACCACCTCGTCGAGCTCGGCCCCGAACTGGCCGGCGAGGGCCTGCTGATCGCCCAGCCGTACGTACCCAACTCCGGCACCGACCTCAAGGTGTACTGCGTCGACGGCGAGCTCTACGCGACCGAGCGCTGCTCCCCGCTCCACCCCGGCCAGGGCGTGCGCGAGCGGCAGGTGCCGCTCGGCGGCGAGGTCGCGCGGATCGCCGCGCAGGTCGGCGAGGTGTTCGGCCTCGACCTCTACGGCGTCGACGTGCTGCTCGGCCCGGACGGACCGGTGGTCGTCGACATCAACGACTTCCCCAGCTTCCGCAAGGTGCCGGACGCGGTCGCCCGGGTCTCCCGCGCCGTGCTGCGGCTGGCCCGTACCGGCACGGCGGTCTCCGCTCCGGCGCCCGCACTGGCCCAGGAACCGGCCGGTCCGGCGGCGGATCCGGTGCGGCTGCCCGTGCAGGGCGCGGCCGTGGGCGTGGGCGGCGCGGGCCTGATCGACGGCCTGGGGCGCGCCGACCTCGTCAACGGCGGGGTGGGCGGGGCGATATGAGGATCTGCCTGATCGCCTCCGACCCCGGCCACCCGGTGCTCGCCGCCACCGCCGCCGTGCTGGCCCCCGACCACCGGGTCGAGAGCCTCGACCCCGACCGCGGTGACGCCCCGCCCGCCGAACTCCTCGGCCCCGGCCCGCCGGCCGACGTCTACCTGCTCAAGGCCCACACCCCGCGGGGCATCGCGCTCGCCCGTCACCTGGAGGAGCTCGGCGCCCCCGTCGTCAACTCGGCCGCCGCGACCGCGCTCTGCCAGGACCGCAGTGCCATGGCCGACCACGCCCACCGGGCCGGCCTGCCGTTCGCCGCCACCCGCACCGCCGCCACCATCGCCGAACTGCCCGACCCCGAGCACCCGCTGGTGATCAAGAGCCGCCACAACCGCCGCCACGACCTGGTCGCCCGCGTCGACGACGCCGCCGAGCTGCGCGCGCTCGCCGACCAGTGGCCCGACGAACCCGTGGTCGCCCAGCCCTACCTCGCCGGCACCGGCTGGGACCAGAAGATCTGGGTCGTCGCCGGACAGGTGTTCTGCGCCCGCCGGCGCTCCGAACTCGCCGAACCCGCCGCCGAACCGGCCGGCGGCGCGGTGTTCGGCCCCCGCGAGCTGCCCGCCGACCGCGCCGAGCTGGCCCGCCGGGTCGGCGAGGTCTTCGGCCTCGACGTCTACGGCGTCGACCTGCTCGACGGTCCCGCCGAACCGGTCATCGTCGACATCAACGCCTTCCCCGGCATCCGCGGCCAGGCCGGCGCCCCCGAGGCCCTCGCCGCGCTCGCGCTGCGGGCGGCCCGGCAGGGCGCCGGGGCCGGGCAGGCCGGCGGCCACCGGCTCCCGGCCCAGCGGGATGCGGAACGGGACACCGCCGGTCGTTAGGCTTGCCCTTTCCGGCCGGACCGCACGACCGGACGGCGAGAGAAGACGGACGTTGCTGCAGGACATCCAGCCCTACCTGGCCTGCCCGCACTGCGCGCAGGCCCTCACCCCCGACGGGCGCGCCCTGCGCTGCCCCGCCGGGCACAGCTTCGACATCGCCAAGCAGGGCTATGTCAGCCTGCTCGCCGGCGACGCGCACACCGGAACCGGTGACACCGCCGACATGGTCGCCGCCCGCAGCGACTTCCTCGCCGCCGGCCACTACCGCCCGATCGCCGACGCCCTCGCCGACGCCGCCGCGGCCACCGCCCCCGAAGGCCTGGTCGCCGACCTCGGCGCCGGCACCGGCCACTACCTCGCCCACGTCCTGGAGGCCCTGCCCGACCGGCCCGGCGCCGCGCTCGACATCTCCAAGTACGCGCTGCGCCGCGCCGCCAGGGCCCACCCCCGGATCGGCGCCGTGGTGTGCGACGCCTGGCGCCCGCTGCCCCTGCTGGACGGCGCCGCCGGCCTCGTCCTCAACGTCTTCGCGCCGCGCAACGGCCCCGAGATCCGCCGCGTGCTGCGCCCCGGCGGCACCCTGCTGCTGGTCTCGCCGACCCCGCGCCACCTGCGCGAGCTGGTCGGCGCGCTCGGTCTGCTCTCGGTCGACGAGGAGAAGCAGCGCCGGATCGACGAGAAGCTCGGCCCCCATCTGACCCCGGCCGGGCGGCAGGAGGTCGAGTTCGGGCTGCGGCTGTCCGCCGCCGACGTCCGCACGGTCGTCGGCATGGGCCCGAGCGCCTGGCACACCGACCGGGAGCGGCTGGCCGACCGGCTCGCCGCCCTGCCGGACCCGGTCGAGGTCACCGCCTCCGTGACGGTCGCCGCCTACCGGCGCTGAGCGGGGCGTCCCCGGGCGGCCACCGGCGTGGTGGTGCGGGGCCGCCGGGGCGGCGGCGCCTCATTGGGATGAATCTGCCGGGCAGGCACGTTTCTGCCGCCCGAGCGGCGGCTAACGTCCGACGGGTGAACCGCGACGCCACCCGGCCCGCCGTGCCGGCCCACCCCCACCAGCGCACCCCGGACCCGGGCCCGCCGCCCGTGCAGCGACCCACCGTCGAGGAGATCCGGCTCACCTCGTTCAAGTCCTACCGGCGCGCGGTCCTGCCGCTCGCGCCCCTCACCGTGCTCTACGGGCCCGCCGGCGTCGGCAAGTCCAACGCCCTCGACGCCCTCGCCGTGCTCTCCCGGCTCGCCCTCGGCGAGGAGATCACCGACTCCCTGGACGGCCGGCCCGGCCTCGGCGGCCCCCTCGCCACACCCGTCCGCGGCGGCCTCGCCGGCTGCGTCCCGCACGGCCGCGACGCCGTCATCCTCGGCTGCACCGTCCGCTCCGACGAGGGGCCGATCCGGCTGGAGCTCGTCATCCGCACCGACGGCCCGGTCCGGATCGCCCGCGAGCAGCTCACCCTCGACGGCCGGACCCTCGTCGAGACCGGCGAGCAGGACCTCCACCGCAACCGCGTCAACGTCGGCTGGCACAACGACACCCGGCAGGGCGACATCCGCGCCCCCTTCCCGAACACCACCCTGATCACCGCCCAGATCCCCTTGCGCGTCGCCGGGTCCTCGCCCGGGGAACGCACCGTGCTGGCCGCCACCGAACAGGTCCTCACCGCCCTGCGCGAGGTCTTCCCCGTCCACCCCGTGCCCGGGCTGATGCGCGGCTGGGCCCGCCCCGACCCGCAGGCCCGCCTGCTCAGCACCGCCGCCAACATCTCCGCGGTGATCGCCCGGCTCAGCAACGAATGCGCCCGCCGCTACGGGCAACTGCTCCGCGTCGTCCAGTCCGCCGCCCCGCACCCGCTGCTCGGTCTCGACCTCGCCCACCGCGGCGCCGGTGCCGACGAACGGGTCCTCGCCGTCTTCGACGAAGGCGTCCTCGGCCGCACCGGCGCGGACCAGGCCTCCGACGGCATGCTGCGCCACCTCGCGTTCGCCGCCGTCCTGCTCACCGGCGCCGGGGTGCTCGACCTCGACGTGGCCACCGAGGTGCCCTGGGCGCACCGGCAGCTCACCGTGCTCGCCGAGGACCTCGGCGCCGGGCTCGGCACCGAACAGACGGCCACGCTGCTGCGGCTCGCCCGGGAGATGGCCGGGCGCAACCAACTGCGGGTCCTGGCCACCCTCCAGGAGCCGGCCGCGGCCCGGGAGGCGCTCGGCGGGCCCGGCGAGCTGCCGCCGGGGGCCGCCCTCGTCGAGTGCCGGCGCGACCCGGGCTCCGGGCACAGCGTGCTGCGCACCGAGACCGCGCGGGTGCCGGCCCAGGCCGCGCGCGGAGAGGGGGCGGTGGTGGGGCCGGGTGCGGGGGTGTCCGGCGCTCTGCGGCGGGCGGGCACGGCCCTGGATGCGGTAGACCTGGACGGGTGAGCGAACGAGAGACGGAACCCGCGGACCCGACCCTGGAGAGCCTGCGCCGGCGGCTGACGGAGTTCGCCGCGGCGCGCAGCTGGGAGCCCTTCCACACGCCGAAGAACCTGGCCGCGGCGCTGACCGTGGAGGCCGGGGAGCTGCTGGAGATCTTCCAGTGGCTCACCCCCGAGCAGGCCGCCGCGGTGATGTCCGAGCCGGACCTCGCGTACCGGGTGCGGGACGAGGTCGCCGACGTCCTGGCCTACCTGCTGCAGTTCTGCACGGCGGTGGGCGTGGACCCGCTGACCGCCCTGGCCGCCAAGATCGAGCGCAACGAGCTGCGCTTCCCGGCGCCCGGGGCCGGGAAGCGACCGGGGGCGGGGGCCGGGGGCTGATCGCGGGCCGGTTCCGGCGGGGGCCGGGCTTCGGGCGGGCCTCGCGCCGGGGCCTCGGGTGGCACGCCTGAGCCTCGGCCGGGCCGTGCGCCCGGGCCTTGGTCGGGCCGTGCGCCCGGGCCTTGGTCGGGCCGCCGCGCCGGCCGCCGGCGTCAACCGGGGGCCCGCGCCTCACCCCTGTGAGGGACAAAAGTTGTCCACACCCCCGGGGTTGTCCACAGGTTCCGAAGAGGTGGCTGCGCCGATCCCTTCGTCGGCGCACGCTTTCGCCGTGACCAGGTGTCCACTCGTCGCACGACCGGGCGGGCACGGTGAGAACGCGTGGAAGGGGTGGCCGCCGATGGAGGCGCTGCGACTGATCAAGACGGCCCGGCACGCCCTGGCCGAGGCCGGCAACGTGGCCGATGTGCTGGCGGAGGCGCGGCAGGCCGCGCTGCTCACCGAGGCGGTGGGAGCCCGGCTGGCGGAGCTGGACGAAGCCGGGCCGGGCGAGGCCGAGGTGGTCGGCCTCGGCCAGCAGTTGGCCGAGGCCGGTGCCCATGCGGCGGGGTGTCTCGACCGGTCCTCGGGGGACTCGTCCGCCCTGCTGGGGATGGGCATCGGTGGGCGGGCCGGGCGGCTGACCGAGCTCGGCGCCGTCGGCCCCGCCCTGGAGGAGCTCCTCGGTCTGCTCCAGGACGTCGGTGAGACGTTGGTGGTGCTGGCCTGCGGTGCCGAGACCGAGAGCCTCTACTGGACGTGCATCGACGGGGTCGACGCCGGCGCCGAGTGCAAGGACGTGGTGGGTCGGCTGCGGGAGGCCGTCCGATGGGCCGAGGGCGGTGCGGAGACGGCGGGCGGTGCGGTCGATGCACGGCCGCTCCCGGCACCGGCGGCCGAACGGGGATCGCCGTTACTGGTGCTCCGGCTCGGCCCGCCGGGTGACGGCGGGCCGGAGCGGGAGGCCCTGCGGCCGGACTACCGGATGCCGGGCCCGGCCGGTGCGCCGGAGGTGTCCGTGCCGGCGGGGTAGGCGGTCGGGGCGCTGCTCCGCGCACCTGACGACTGCAGGTCGGCGAGGTCCGCGGTCACCGAGGCGAGCAGCTCCTGCATCTGCTCCAACAGACTCTTCGGGGTGGCGGTGCCGGCCACCCCTTCGGCGGCCGGCAGTGCGGAGTTGCCGGGGTACTGCGGCGCGGCAGGTGCCTCGGACCAGGGCTCGGACATGAGGGGACCTCTTCGGATCGGTGGTGCGGCATCAGGCGGTCGGCGGCGGGCCGGCCGGCGGAGCGGGGTTGCCCGGTGCCTCGCCGACGGGTCCGACGCTCCGCCGCAGCAACCAACGAACCCCGCCGTGGACGGGTCACCGGCCACCACCCGATGTGGTCCAACTCCCGCCGGAGGTAAGCCTCCCGGGTGAGCCGGGGTTGCCGTCGGCGAGCCGCCTCGGCTAAGCGCCGGGCGGGGCGGGGGCGCGCAGGTGGGGGGTGTGCAGGCGGGGGCATGCGGGCGCGGTCCACCGGCCGCCCGGCTGCCCGGCGCCGTGCCGAGCCGGCGCCGGGCAGCCGGGGGAGCGGGCCTCGGGGAGGCGGGGAGTGGGAGGGGTGGGGGTGGGCCCCCGAAGCCGGGCAGACGCCAACCCGGGGCAAGCGCCCGGAACAGCCGAAAGCCCCGGCGCCGCCGAAGCGGCGCCGGGGCCCGAGACCTCGAAGGAGGCGATCAGTTGTGCGCGTGCAGCTCGGCGTTCAGACCGCCCCAGGAGCCGGAGCGGGCGATGACCTCGACGGTGCCGCTCTGCGAGTTGCGGCGGAAGAGCAGGTTGTCCTGGCCGGACAGCTCCACCGCCTTCGCCACCTTGCCGTCCGGGGTGGTTACCCGGGTGCCGGCGGTGACGTAGAGGCCGGCCTCGACCACGCAGTCGTTGCCCAGCGAGATGCCGATGCCGGCGTTGGCGCCGAGCAGGCAGCGCTCGCCGACCGCGACGACCTGCTTGCCGCCGCCCGACAGGGTGCCCATGATCGAGGAGCCGCCGCCGATGTCGCTGTGGTCGCCGACCACGACGCCCGCGCTGATCCGGCCCTCGACCATGGAGGTGCCCAGGGTGCCGGCGTTGAAGTTGACGAAGCCCTCGTGCATCACGGTGGTGCCGGCGGCCAGGTGCGCGCCGAGCCGGACGCGGTCCGCGTGCGCGATGCGCACACCGGAGGGGGCCACGTAGTCGGTCATCCGGGGGAACTTGTCGATCCCGTACACGGCGAGCTGGCCGCCCTGGGCGCGGACGGCCAGGCGGGCCTGCTCGACCTTGTCCACCTGCACCGGACCGATGCTGGTCCACGCCACGTTGGCGAGCAGGCCGAACAGGCCGTCCAGGTTCTGGCCGTGCGGCTGCACCAGACGGTGGCTCAGCAGGTGCAGGCGCAGGTAGGCGTCGTGCGCGTCGATCGGCTTCTCGTCGAGCGAGGCGATCGTCGTGCGCACGGCGACCACCTCGACGCCGCGGCGGGCGTCGGCGCGCAGCGCCTCGGCGGCGCCGGCGCCCAGCTCGGCCTCGGCCTGCTCGGCGGTCAGGCGGACGGTGCCGGCCGGGCCGGGCTCGGCGGCCAGCGCGGGGGCGGGGTACCAGGTGTCGAGGACGGTGCCGTCGGCGGCGATGGTGGCCAGACCGGCAGCAACGGCGCCGCTTGCGAGGGAGGTGGATTCTGCAGTCACATCGTGCACGTTAACGAATACGGGCCGCCGGTGCCGAACACGCTCACCGTGCGGACGGGGCGGCGGGCCGCCCCGGGGCGCGACGGGGCCGGGGCCGGAGCCGGTGGCGGCGGGGGCCGCGGCAGGTCACCGCAGGGGTGCGCCCGGGGGCCGTGCCACGGCGCAGCGCGCAAAACCCGGTGCTCGGCGGGCGGGCGCTGGGCAATACTCGGGCTGGTGTTCATGTCGATCTCCACCACCGGTACTGCCGAGAGCCCGGCCACCGACCTCGGTTTCCTGCTGCACAAACACCCCGGCAAGGTCCAGCGGTTCGGGACGTCGCACGGCGAGGCCCACGTCTTCTACCCGGAGGCGGGCGACGAGCTGTGCACGGCCGCGCTGCTGCTCGACATCGACCCGATCGCGCTGGTCCGCAGGGGCCGGGGCAAGGGCCGGGGCGGCTCGCCGGACTTCGCGCTCGCGCAGTACGTCAACGACCGCCCCTACGCCGCGTCCTCGCTGCTCGCGGTGGCCCTGCGGACGGTGTTCCGCACCGCGATGAAGGGTGTCTGCGAGGCCCGCCCCGAGCTGGCTGACCGGCCCCGGCCGCTGCGGATCGCGCTGCCCGCCGTGCCCGCCAACGGCGCGGGCGAGGGTGGCGGGCCGGCCATGGTCGCCCGGCTCTTCGAGCCGCTGGGCTGGCAGGTCGAGGCGGTGGCGATCCCGCTGGACGAGTCGTTCCCCGAGTGGGGCGAGTCGCGCTACGTGCGGATCGAGCTGGTCTCCGCCACCGTCCGACTCGCGGACGCGCTCCAGCAGCTCTACGTCCTGTTGCCGGTGCTCGACGGTGCCAAGCACTACTGGGTCGCCCCGGACGAGGTCGACAAGCTGCTCGCCGCCGGCGAGGGCTGGCTGGCCGACCACCCGGAGCAGGCGCTGATCGCCCGGCGGTACCTCGCGCGGCGCTGGTCGCTCACCCGGACCGCGATGGAGCGCCTGGAGCTGGCCCGGCTCGCCGAGGCCGACGACCGCGAGGTCGAGGAGATCGACAACGCGGTCGACGACACCGACCGGCCCGAGCCCGGGGCGGCGCGCCCGTCCGGCGCCGAGCCGGCCGAGGACGGGGTAGCGCAGGACGGGGTGGCGCAGGACGGGGTGGCGCAGGACGGAGTGCCGCCGAAGCGGCCCTCGCTCGCCGAGCAGCGCCGGGCGGCGATCCTGGCCGCCCTGCGCGAGGTCGGGGCGGCCCGGGTGGCCGACCTCGGCTGCGGGCAGGGCGAGCTGATCGGCGCGCTGCTCAAGGACGCCCGGATCACCGAGGTGGTCGGTGTGGACGTGTCCGCCAGGGCGCTGTCCGCGGCCGCCCGCAAGCTGCGGCTGGACCGGATGCCGGAGCGTCAGGCGGCGCGGGTCAAGCTGGTCCAGGGCGCGCTGACGTACACGGACGCGCGGCTGAAGGGCTTCGACGCGGCGGTGCTCTGCGAGGTGATCGAGCATCTGGACGAGCCCCGGCTGCCGGCCCTGGAGTACGCGGTGCTCGGGGCGGCCCGTCCGGCGGCGGTCGTTGTGACCACGCCGAACTCCGAGTACAACGTCCGTTGGGAGAGTCTGCCGGCCGGCCACGTTCGGCATGCCGACCACCGCTTCGAGTGGGATCGTGAGCAGTTCCGCGCCTGGGCCGAGCGGGTGGCGCGGACGTACGGCTACACCGTCGTGATCCACCCGGTCGGCGAGGAGGACTCCGAGGTGGGGGCGCCGACCCAGCTCGCGCTGTTCCGGATCGGCACCGCGGCCGAGCCCACGACCACCGGAGCCACCGGTGCCGGCACCGAAGCCGCCCGCGCGGCCACCGGAGCCGCCGGCACCACCGCACCTGTCCGCACGACGCCCGAAGGGGGCGAACCCCGATGACGACCGACGACGACGCGCAGTCCCCGAGCCCCGCCGGGGCCACGCCCACCGCGCAGGGCACCACCGAGCAGGCCACCACCGAGGCCCACACCACCGAACAGGGCACCACCGAGCCGGCCGCCACCGAGCAGGCCCCCACCCCCGCGAAGGCGCGCCGCCTCCCGGTGACCGACGTCTCCCTCGTCGTCCTGATCGGCACCAGCGGCGCGGGCAAGTCCAGCTTCGCCCGCAAGCACTTCCTGCCCACCCAGGTGATCTCCTCCGACTTCTGCCGCGGCCTGGTCGCCGACGACGAGAACGACCAGTCCGCCTCCGCCGAGGCCTTCGACGTGCTGCACTACATCGTCGGCAAGCGCCTCGCCGCCGGCCGGCTGACCGTGGTGGACGCGACGAACGTCCAGCCGGAGGCCCGCAAGCAGCTGATCCGGATCGCCCGCGACCACGACGTGCTGCCGATCGCCATCGTGCTGGACGTCCCGCCGGGGGTCTGCGCCGAGCGCAACCGCTCCCGCCCCGACCGTCAGTTGCCGGCGCACGTGGTCCCGCGCCAGCACCGCGAGCTGCGCCGCTCGCTGCGGGGCCTGGAGCGCGAGGGCTTCCGCAAGGTGCACGTCCTGCGCGGCGAGGCCGAGGTCGAGGCCGCCGAGATCGTGCCGGAGAAGCGCTTCAACGACCTGCGCCACCTCACCGGCCCGTTCGACATCGTCGGGGACATCCACGGCTGCCGCTCCGAGCTGGAGACGCTGCTCACCCGCCTCGGCTACGACCTCGCGCGGGACGACGCCGGCCGCCCGGTGGACGCCGCCCACCCCGGGGGGCGCACCGCCGTCTTCGTCGGCGACCTGGTCGACCGCGGCCCGGACACGCCGGGAGTGCTGCGCCTGGTGATGGGCATGGTCGCGGCCGGCCACGCCGTCTGCGTGCCGGGCAACCACGAGAACAAGCTCGGCCGCGCGATGGACGGCAAGAAGGTCACCGTCTCGCACGGCCTCCAGGAGTCGCTGGACCAGCTGGCGGGGGAGTCGGAGGAGTTCCGCGCCGAGGTCCGGGCGTTCATGCGCGACCTGGTCAGCCACTACCTGCTGGACGGCGGCGCCCTGGTGGTCTGCCACGCCGGTCTGCCGGAGAAGTACCACGGCCGGGCCTCCGGCCGGGTGCGCTCGCACGCGCTGTACGGGGACACCACCGGCGAGACCGACGAGTACGGCCTGCCAGTGCGCTACCCGTGGGCGGAGGAGTACCGGGGCAAGGCCCTGGTGGTCTACGGCCACACGCCGGTGCCGGTGGCGAGCTTCCTCAACAACACCATCTGCCTGGACACCGGCTGCGTCTTCGGCGGCAGCCTGACCGCGCTGCGCTACCCGGAGCGGGAGCTGGTGAGCGTCGCCGCGGAGCAGGAGTGGTACGCGCCGGTCCGGCCGATGATCACGGACGCGCCGGGCTCGCGCGAGGGGCGCCCGCTGGACCTGGCCGACGTGGCGGGCCGCCGGGTGGTCGACACCGCGCTGCACGGCCGGATCGCCGTCCGGGAGGAGAACGCGGCGGCCGCGCTGGAGGTGATGAGCCGGTTCGCGATCGACCCCCGGCTGCTCGCCTACCTGCCGCCGACCATGGCACCGAGCGCGACCTCGCGCCGCCCCGGCTACCTCGAACACCCGGAGGAGGCCTTCCTCGCCTACCGCGAGGACGGCGTCCGGCAGGTGATCTGCGAGGAGAAGCACATGGGCTCCCGCGCGGTGGTGCTGGTGGCCCGGGACGACACGGCCCTGGAGAAGCGGTTCGGGCTGGCCGGCCCGGGGGCGATCTGGACCCGCACCGGTCGGGCGTTCCTCGGTGACGACGGCCTGACCGCCGCCGTCCTGGGCCGGCTGCGGGCCGCGGCGGAGCGCTCCGGGCTCTTCGACGAGCTGCGGACCGGCTGGCTGCTGCTGGACACCGAGCTGATGCCGTGGTCCCTCAAGGCCACCGAGCTGCTGCGCCGCCAGTACGCGGCGGTCGGCGCGGCGGCCCGCGCGGCGCTGCCGCAGGTGCTCACCGCACTGGAGCAGGCGGCCGGCCGAGGGCTCGACCTCTCCGCGCTGACGGCCCGCCAGCGGCAGCGCGCCGCCGACGCGCAGGCGTTCACCGAGGCGTACCGGCGGTACTGCTGGCCGACCGAGGGCCTGTCGGGCATCCGGTTGGCGCCGTTCCAGGTGCTGGCGGCCGAGGGGGCGAACCTCGCGGTGCGCCCGCACGACGAGCACCTCGCCTGGATCGACGGCCTGGTCGACGCCGACCACGCGGCCGAGCCGCAGGCCCCGGTCCTGCACCGGACCGGCCGGCTGCTGGTGGACACCGGTGACGAGGCGTCCGTGGCCGCGGCCGTCGCCTGGTGGGAGGAGCTCACCGGGGCGGGCGGCGAAGGCATGGTGGTCAAGCCGCTGGCGTCGCCGGCCCGGGGCAAGGCCGGCGAGGGCCGCCCGGGCGGGCTGATCCAGCCGGGGGTCAAGGTCCGCGGCCGCGAGTACCTGCGGATCATCTACGGGCCGGACTACACCGAGTACCTGGACCAGCTGCGGCAGCGCTTCCTGGGGCACAAGCGCTCGCTGGCGCTGCGCGAGTACGCGCTCGGTCTGGAGGCACTGGACCGGCTGGCGGCGGGCGAGCCGCTCTGGCGGGTGCACGAGCCGGTCTTCGCCGTGCTGGCACTGGAGTCCGAGCCGGTCGATCCCCGGCTCTAGGCCGGCCCCTTCCGGAGCCGGCGGCCCCGCTCCCGGGCGGCCGGTCGGGCCCCGCGGTCACCCCGCGGGGCCCGACCCGTTCCCGGGCCGGTACCGTCGCCGGTCCCGGCCCGTCCCGAGGTGGTGAACCCCCGGGCCCGAAGTCCGAAGTCCGGGACTCGGAAGCCCCGGGGCCCCGGAGCCCGGGGACGCAGCCCCTGCCACGGCGAAGTATCGCGAAGTCTTTGCATAGAAATTCCGAGCATCGTATATAATTGCCGCTTCGCCGTTTGTCCACGTCACCCCAGGAGCCCGGCATGGCCTTCAACCTCCGGAACAGGCACTTCCTCAAGGAGCTCGACTTCACTCCCCAGGAGTTCCGCTTCCTGGTGGACCTCGCCGCTCAGCTCAAGGCGGCGAAGTACGCGGGCACCGAGCAGCCCCGGCTGCGCGGCAAGAACATCGCGCTGATCTTCGAGAAGACCTCCACCCGGACGCGCTGCGCCTTCGAGGTCGCCGCCCACGACCAGGGCGCCAGCACCACCTACCTGGACCCGTCCGGTTCGCAGATCGGCCACAAGGAGTCGATCAAGGACACCGCGCGGGTGCTCGGTCGGATGTTCGACGGCATCGAGTACCGGGGGCACGGTCAGGAGATCGTCGAGGAGCTGGCCGCCCATGCGGGCGTCCCGGTCTGGAACGGTCTGACCGACGAGTGGCACCCCACCCAGCTGCTCGCCGATGTGCTGACCATCAAGGAGCACACCGCCAAGCCGCTGAACGAGGTGGTTCTCGCCTACCTCGGCGACGCCCGCTCCAACATGGGCAACTCGCTGCTGGTCACCGGCGCCCTGCTCGGGATGGACATCCGGATCGTCGCGCCCCGGGCGCTCTGGCCCGCCGAGGACGTCCGGAAGGCGGCCGAGGTGCTCGCCGGGTCGACCGGCGCCCGGATCACCCTCACCGAGGACGTCGACGCGGGCGTGGCCGGCGCCGACTTCCTCTACACCGACGTCTGGGTCTCGATGGGCGAGCCCAAGGAGGTCTGGGTCGAGCGGATCGAGCTGCTCAAGCCGTACCAGGTGTCGATGGACACCGTCCGGGCCACCGGCAACCCGGCCGTGAAGTTCCTGCACTGCCTGCCCGCCTTCCACGACCTGGGCACGGTGCTCGGGCGGCAGCTGCACGAGACGACCGGGATGGCCGAGCTGGAGTGCACCGACGAGCTGTTCGAGTCGAGGCACTCCATCGTCTTCGACCAGGCGGAGAACCGCCTGCACACCATCAAGGCCGTGCTGGTCGCCACCCTCGGGGCCTGACGCCCGGGCCGGGGCCGGCTCGGCCCGGGCGGTGCATCACGGGCGGGGCGTCACGGCCGGTGCGTCACGGGCGGGGCGTCACGGCGTCAGCTTCACGCAGGCGGCCCGGTCGCCCGCGGCGTGCCCGCCCGCCGGGGTGCCCGCGTGCAGGACCACCGAGCGGGCCTCGCCCGGCCGGGGGTGCCAGGCCACCGCGGCGGCGGCCGAGCCGGCGCCCCGGCCGTCGGTGCGCAGCGTCAGCCGCAGCTCGTTGTGGTCGTTGGCGTAGGCGGGATCGGTGGACGGCTGCACCGGGTCCGCGACGTCCTGGTAGTGCGGGCCGGAGGCGGCCGGGTCGGACCCGCACGTGCCGGTGTGCAGGTGTGCCGGGAACTCGTGGTCCGGGGCGAGCCCGGCCACGGTCAGGGTCAGCAGCGTCCGTCCGGGCACCGAGCGGTCGACCACCACGCGGACGTGCGAGCCGTACGGCACCAGGTCCGCGGCGTGGCTGATCGCGGTCGGCGGGACGAACGCCGAGGCCGGGTCGAAGTCGGCCTCGATCACCGAGACCAGCGGGGCCGGCGCGGTCTGAGCAGGGGCGGCAGGGGCAGGGGCGGCCGCGGCGGCGGTGGGCGCCAGCAGGGCGAGCGGGAGCAGCGCGGCGGCGATCGGACTGGGCATCGGCGGGCCTTCCGGGGGCACGGGGAGCGGGACGCCCTGCTCAACGGCGACCCGTGCCGAACGGACACCCCCGGCGCGCGCCCGGCTCCCCGGAACCCCGCCCTGCCGAGCCCCGAGCCCCGAGCCCCGAGCCCCGGGCCCCGAAGTCCGAGCCCCGGACTCCGGTCCCGGGGGCTGGTCCCTTGGCCCCGAACCCGCCCCCGTCGACCGTTGGACGCCTGACCTTGGCGGCCTCGTCACGAGGGGTTCGGGAGGGATGCGCCGGGCGCGGGCAGCGTGGAGGTGGTGCCGACGTGGCGGACGCGCCGCCATGCACTATGGTTTATCTCGACATCGAGATAACTGCCCATTACTATATATCTCGACATCAAGATACTTGCCGAGAGGCGCTCACCGGCGGTGCGGGCAAGGTAAGCCTAAGTAAGGCTGACCTTACCACCGTGGCGGCCGGATACCGCACGAAGCACCTAGAAGGAGTCAGTCGTGTCCGCGAACAGCTTCGACGCCCGCAGCTCGCTGCAGGTGGGCGACGAGTCGTACGAGATCTTCAAGCTCTCCGCCGTCGAGGGTTCCAAGCGGCTGCCCTACAGCCTCAAGGTGCTGCTGGAGAACCTGCTCCGCACGGAGGACGGCGCGAACATCACCGCCGACCACATCCGCGCGCTCGGCAACTGGGACGCCGACGCCCAGCCGAGCCAGGAGATCCAGTTCACTCCGGCCCGTGTGATCATGCAGGACTTCACCGGTGTGCCGTGCGTGGTCGACCTCGCCACCATGCGTGAGGCCGTCAAGGAGCTGGGCGGCGACCCGGCCAAGATCAACCCGCTGGCCCCGGCCGAGCTGGTCATCGACCACTCCGTCATCGCCGACAAGTTCGGCACCCCGGACGCCTTCGTCCAGAACGTCGAGATCGAGTACGGCCGCAACAAGGAGCGCTACCAGTTCCTGCGCTGGGGCCAGACCGCGTTCGACGAGTTCAAGGTCGTCCCGCCCGGCACCGGCATCGTCCACCAGGTGAACATCGAGCACCTGGCCCGCACCATCATGGTCCGGGGCGGCCAGGCCTACCCCGACACCTGCGTCGGCACCGACTCGCACACCACCATGGTCAACGGCCTGGGCGTGCTGGGCTGGGGCGTCGGCGGCATCGAGGCCGAGGCCGCGATGCTCGGCCAGCCGGTCTCCATGCTGATCCCGCGCGTGGTCGGCTTCAAGCTCAACGGCCAGCTGCCGGCCGGCACCACCGCCACCGACCTGGTGCTCACCATCACCGAGATGCTGCGCAAGCACGGTGTGGTCGGCAAGTTCGTCGAGTTCTACGGCGAGGGCGTCACCGCGATCCCGCTGGCCAACCGCGCCACCATCGGCAACATGTCGCCGGAGTTCGGCTCGACCTGTGCGATCTTCCCGATCGACGCCGAGACCATCAACTACCTGAAGCTCACCGGCCGCAGCGAGCAGCAGCTCGCCCTGGTCGAGGCGTACGCCAAGGAGCAGGGCCTCTGGCACGACCCGTCGGTCGAGCCGGTCTACTCCGAGTACCTCGAGCTGGACGTCTCCACCGTCGTCCCGTCGATCTCCGGCCCGAAGCGCCCGCAGGACCGCGTGATCCTGGCCGAGGCCGCCACCAAGTTCGCCGAGGCGCTGCCGACCTACTCGGCCGAGGCCTCGAAGCCGACCGCGGTGACCGCCCCCGACGGTTCGACCTACGAGATCGACAACGGCGCGGTCGTGATCGCCTCGATCACCTCCTGCACCAACACCTCCAACCCCTCCGTCATGCTGGGCGCCGCCCTGCTGGCGAAGAAGGCCGTGGAGAAGGGCCTGACCGTCAAGCCCTGGGTCAAGACCACCCTGGCCCCCGGGTCCAAGGTCGTCATGGACTACTACGAGAAGGCCGGCCTGCTCCCGTACATGGAGAAGCTGGGCTTCAACCTGGTCGGCTACGGCTGCGTCACCTGCATCGGCAACTCGGGCCCGCTGCCCGAGGAGGTCTCGGCCGCCGTCAACGAGTCCGACCTGGCGGTCGTCTCGGTGCTCTCCGGCAACCGCAACTTCGAGGGCCGGATCAACCCCGACGTCAAGATGAACTACCTGGCCTCCCCGCCGCTGGTGGTCGCCTACGCCCTCGCGGGCAACATGAACATCGACATCACCCGCGACGCGCTGGGCCAGGACGCCGACGGCAACGACGTCTTCCTCGCCGACATCTGGCCGTCCGAGAAGGAGGTCGCCGACACCGTCGCCGGCTCCATCGACGAGGCCATGTTCGACAAGGGCTACCAGGACGTCTTCGCCGGCGACCACCGCTGGCAGTCGCTCCCGGTCCCGACCGGCAACACCTTCGAGTGGGACGCCGAGTCCACCTACGTCCGCAAGCCCCCGTACTTCGAGGGCATGGCCAAGACCCCGAGCCCGGTGACCGACATCGCCGGTGCCCGCGTCCTGGCCAAGCTGGGCGACTCGGTCACCACCGACCACATCTCCCCGGCCGGCAACATCAAGCCGGGTACCCCGGCGGCGCAGTACCTGACCGCCAACGGTGTGGAGAAGCGCGACTTCAACTCGTACGGCTCGCGCCGTGGCAACCACGAGGTGATGATCCGCGGCACCTTCGCCAACATCCGCCTGCGCAACCAGATCGCGCCGGGCACCGAGGGCGGCTACACCCGCGACTTCACCCAGGCCGACGCGCCGGTGTCGTTCATCTACGACGCCTCGCAGAACTACCAGGCCGCCGGCACCCCGCTGGTCGTCCTGGCCGGCAAGGAGTACGGCTCGGGCTCGTCCCGCGACTGGGCCGCCAAGGGCACCGCGCTGCTGGGCGTGAAGGCCGTCATCGCCGAGTCCTACGAGCGCATCCACCGCTCGAACCTGATCGGCATGGGCGTCCTGCCGCTGCAGTTCCCGGAGGGCCAGAACGCCGAGTCCCTCGGTCTGACCGGCGAGGAGACCTTCTCCTTCACCGGCGTGACCGAGCTCAACGAGGGCCGCACCCCGGCGACCGTCAAGGTCAAGGCCGTCGGCCCGGCCGGGACCAGCACGGAGTTCGACGCGGTCGTGCGCATCGACACCCCCGGCGAGGCGGACTACTACCGCAACGGCGGCATCCTGCAGTACGTGCTGCGCAGCCTGATCGGCTGATCACCGCGGTGACGGCGGGGCCGAGGCCCCGCCGGTAAAGAGACAGTCAAGAGGCCGGATCGCGTCAACGCGGTCCGGCCTCTTGTATGTCCGGACCGAATGGACTAAACCTCTGTTTCAGCTTGGTCCAGACCATTTGACGCTGAATCAGAGAAAGCCGCAGGTCTTCTCCCATGCGCATGATCAGTCGCACCGCCGCCCTCATCGCCGCCGCCACGGTGGCCGCCGCCCTCGCGGCCCCCACGGCCCAGGCCCACGACCGTGACCACGGCCCGAAGCTGAAGGGGCAGCGGGTCGGCTACTTCACCCAGTGGGGCGCCGACAGCTCCGCGAAGCGGGTGCAGGAGTCCGGTCAGGCCGAGAAGCTCACGGTCATCAACTACGCCTTCGGCAACGTCTCCGCCGAGGGCACCTGCTTCGAGTCCAACGAGGCGGGCCAGGGCGACGCCCTGAACGACTACCAGCGCCCGTTCTCCGCCGCCGAGTCGGTGGACGGCGTCGCCGACCGCCCCGGCCAGAAGCTCAAGGGGCACTTCAACCAGCTGCGCAAGCTCAAGGCCGAGAACCCGCAGCTGAAGACGGTGATCTCGCTCGGCGGGTGGAGCTGGTCCAAGTACTTCTCGGACGCCGCCGCCACCGAGGAGTCCCGCAAGAAGTTCGTCTCCTCCTGCATCGACCTGTACATCAAGGGCAACCTGCCCCGGCTCGGCACCGCCGAGGGCGGCACGGGCGCCGCGGCCGGAGTCTTCGACGGCATCGACCTCGACTGGGAGTACCCGGGCGGCGGCGGTGACGCCGGCAACGTGGTGCGGCCCGAGGACGGCCACAACTTCACCCTGCTGGTGCAGGAGTTCCGCCGCCAGCTGGACCAGCTCAGCGGCCGCAAGGGCCCGCACTACCTGCTGACCGCGGCGGTGGCCGCCAACGAGACCGTGGCCGCCCGGCTGGAGCTGCCCACGCTCTCGCGCTCGATCGACTGGCTCAACCTGATGACCTACGACCTGCACGGCCCGTGGGAGGGCACCGGCCCGGCCGCCCACCACGCCAACCTGTACTCCGACCCCAAGGACCCGTCGCCGCTGCAGCGCAGTGCGGACAAGGCGGTCGACTTCTACGCCCAGCACGGCCTGCCGGGCTCCCAGACCGTGCTCGGCGTGCCGTTCTACGCCCACGGCTGGACCGGGGTGCCGGCCGGCAAGCGGGGCGGCCTGTACCAGTCGGCCACCGGCGCCACCGCCGACTTCACCTACAACGAGGTCTCCCGGCTGCCCGGCAAGGTCTACACCGACCGTGACCACGGCGCGTCCTGGAAGTACGACGGCACCAACTTCTACAGCTACGACAACGCCGAGGTGCTCACCCAGAAGGCCCGCTACACCCGGTGGAACGACCTGGCCGGCGTGATGGTCTGGTCGCTGGACGGCGACGACGCCGACGGCAGCGCGCTGGAGGCCCTGGACCGCGGCCTCCAGCGCGGCTGACCGGCGCCGGAAGCAGGAGCCCCGGACACAGGAGTCCCGGGCACGGGAGCGCCGGAAGCAGGAGCCCCGGACGCGGGAGCCCCCGCCGCGAGCACGCGCGGCGGGGGCTCCCGGTGCGGCCGGGGACGGCTCAGGCGCGGTCGCAGGCCTGCGCCCGCAGCGCCCGGGCCAGGTCGTCCCGGCGCTCCAGCACCAGCCGGCGCAGCGCCGGCGCCGCGTCCGGGTGGCCGGCCAGCCAGGCGTCCGCCTCGGCCAGCGTCTCCTCGCTGATCTGGGCGTGCGGGAAGAAGCCGCCGACGATCCGCATCGCGATCTCGATGGTCCGCTCGGACCAGACCCGCTCCAGCAGCTTGAAGTACGGCGCCGCGTACAGCGCGGTCAGGTCGCGGTGCGCGGGCAGCGCGAAGCCGGCGATGTTCGCCTCGACCAGCGCGTTGGGCAGCTCGTCCGAGTCGATCACGGCGGACCAGGCGGCGGCCTTGGCCTCCGGGGTCGGCCGGGCGGCCAGGCACTGGGTGTACTGGCGCTTGCCGCTCGCGGTGTTGTCGGCCGCCAGCTCCTCGGCGAGCTCCTCGTCCGAGGCCTGGCCGGCCGCGGCCAGCGCCAGCCAGAGCGCCCAGCGCAGCTCCTGGTCGACGTCCAGGCCGTCGATCCGGGCGGTGCCGGCCAGCAGCCCGCGGACCAGGCCCAGGTGCTCGGAGCCGTTGGCGGTCTGCGCCAGGAAGCGGGCCCAGGCCAGCTGGTGGTCGCTGCCGGGGGTGGCGGCGCGCAGCTCGCGCAGGGCGCCGTCGGCCAGCAGCCGGCCGCCCTCGCCGCGCCAGGCCGGGTCGGCGTACAGGTCGACGGCGCCCTTGGCCTGCAGGTGCAGCGACTGCAGCACGCCGATGTTGGACTCCTGCCCGGCGAAGCGCAGCACCAGGGCGATGTAGTCGCGGGCCGGCATCAGGCCGTCCCGGGTCAGGTTCCACACCGCGGACCAGGCGAGCGCCCGGGCCAGGTCGCCGTCGACGTCGCCGAGGCCGGCGCGCAGCGTCTCCAGCGACTCGGTGTCGAAGCGGATCTTGCAGTACGTCAGGTCGTCGTCGTTCAGCAGCACCAGCGCGGGCCGGGGCCGGCCGACGGCTTCGGCGACGACGGTGCGGGCACCGGTGACGTCCAGCTCGATCCGCTCGGTGCGCACCAGCGCGCCGTCGGCGTCGCGGTCGTAGAGGCCGACGGCGATCCGGTGCGGGCGCAGGGTGGCGCCGTTCCCGGCGTCCTGGAGGACGGCGAGCTCGGTGATCCGGCCCTCGGCGTCCACGGTGACCTGCGGGGTCAGCGAGTTGACGCCGGCGGTCTGCAGCCAGGCGGCGGCCCAGGACTTGAGGTCGCGGCCGCTGGTCTCCTCCAGGATGTCCAGCAGGTCGGCGAGCTCGGTGTTGCCGAAGGCGTGCCGCTTGAAGTAGCGGCGGGCGCCCTCGAAGAAGGCCTCCGAACCGACGTACGCCACCAGCTGCTTGAGCACCGAGGCGCCCTTGGCGTAGGTGATGCCGTCGAAGTTGAGCTTGGCGTCCTCCAGGTCCCGGATGTCCGCGGTGATCGGGTGCGTGGTCGGGAACTGGTCCTGCCGGTAGGCCCAGGCCTTGCGCTGGTTGGCGAAGGTGATCCAGGCGGAGGAGTAGCGGGTGCGCGCGCCGATCAGCGCGTAGGAGCCCATGAAGTCCGCGAAGGACTCCTTCAGCCACAGGTCGTCCCACCAGCGCATGGTGACCAGGTCGCCGAACCACATGTGCGCCATCTCGTGCAGGATGACGTTGGCCCGGCCCTCGTAGGCGGCGTCGGTGACCTTCGAGCGGAAGATGAACTCCTCGCGGAAGGTGACGCAGCCCGGGTTCTCCATCGCGCCGATGTTGTACTCGGGCACGAAGGCCTGGTCGTACTTGCCGAACGGGTACGGGTAGTCGAACTCCTCGTGGAAGAAGTCCAGTCCGAGCTTGGTGACGCCGAGGATCTCGTCGGAGTCGAAGTAGGGCGCGAGCGACTTGCGGCACAGCGCGGCGAGCGGGATCTCCAGCGTGGTGCCGTCGGCCAGCGTGCGGCTGTAGTGGTCGGTGGCCACGTGGTACGGGCCGGCGACCACCGCGGTGAGGTAGGTGGAGATCGGCTGCGTCGGCGCGAACTGCCAGGTGCGGGCGGCGCCTTCGGTGCTCACCTGCTCGTGCACGGCGTTGGAGCGGACGTCCCAGGCGGCGGGCGCGGTGACGGTGAAGGAGAACGGGGCCTTCAGGTCGGGCTGCTCGAAGGTGGCGAACACCCGGCGGGCGTCGGCCGGCTCGTAGTGGGTGTAGAGGTAGGTCTCGCCGTCCACCGGGTCGGTGAAGCGGTGCAGGCCCTCGCCGGTGCGGCTGTACGCGCAGTCCGCGTCCACCACGAGGACGTTCTGCTCCGCGAGGCCGTCGACGTGCACCCGGGCGCCGTCGAAGGCGGTGGCCGGGTCGAGCGCGCGGCCGTTCAGGGTGACCGCGCGGACGGCGCTCGCCAGCAGGTCGAGGAAGGTCGAGGCGCCCGGCTCGGTACAGCGGAAGGCGATCGTGGTGGTGGAGCGGAAGGTGGCGGCCGCCGGGTCGGGGGCCGAGGTCACGTCCAGCCGGACCTGGTAGCTGTCCACGGCCAGGATGCTGGCCCGCTGCTGGGCTTCGTCGCGGCTCAGGTTCTTGCCCGGCACGGCGGTACTCCTTTGTCCGGCTCGCACGGTGGTGCGGTGTTCACTGGTGCGGTGGGGTGCTGCGCGTTGTGGTGCTGCGGGGGCATCCTTTCACGCCGCCCGCGCCGGTACCATTGCACAAACCGGGGCGCCGGTCCGGAATCAGCGGCGCCCTGCGGGTGTTCGGGATCGGGTGGACCCCGTGTCGGGGGCCGCCCCGCATCTCACCGAAGGACGACAGCCGTGACGACTGCCGCTGAGCGCAAGACCGCCGACTTCTGGTTCGACCCGGCCTGCCCGTGGGCCTGGATGACGTCCCGCTGGCTGACCGAGGTCCAGCAGCTGCGCCCGGTGGACGTGAACTGGCACGTGATGAGCCTGTCGGTGCTGAACGAGCACCGTGACCTCCCGCAGGACTACCGCGAGCTGCTGGACAGCGCCTGGGGCCCGGTCCGGGTCTGCATCGCCGCCGCCCAGCAGCACGGCGACGAGGTGCTCGGCCGCCTCTACACCGAGCTGGGCACCCGCTTCCACAACCAGGGCCTGCCCCGGACCCGCGAGACCGTCGAGGCGGCGCTGGTCGCGGCGGGCCTGCCGGCCGAGCTGGCGGACGCCGCCGACACGGACGCGTACGACGAGGCCCTGCGAGCCTCGCACAAGGAGGGCATCACCCTGGTCGGCGAGGACGTCGGCACCCCGGTGATCGCGGTCGAGGGCGCGGACGGCGAGCGGGTGGCCTTCTTCGGCCCGGTGGTCACCCCGGCCCCGCGCGGCGAGGCCGCCGCCCGCCTCTGGGACGGCACCCTGCTGGTCGCGTCGACCCCGGGCTTCTACGAGATCAAGCGCACCCGCACCGCCGGCCCGTCCTTCGAGTAGGCGCACCCGCACCGCGGGCCCGTCCTCGCGGGCGGGGCCGCGGCAGCGCGAAGGGCCCGGTACCGCTCGGCGGTACCGGGCCCTTCCGCATCTCCTACCGGCCGGCGGCGGCGTCGCGGCGCTGCTTGAACAGCCCCGCCGCGACGAGCAGCGCGACGAGCACGCCGGCCGCGTACAGCTGCTGCCGGTTGCCCTCGGTGGTGGTCATCAGCGCCAGGATGCCGACCACGGCGGCCATCGCGATCCAGGTCAGGTACGGGAAGCCCCACATCCGGACGGTGAGCAGCTCGGGCGCCTCGCGCTCCAGACGGCGGCGCATCCGCAGCTGGACGACGCAGATGAAGAACCAGACCACCAGGATGGCGACGCCGGTGGTGTTCATCAGCCAGGTGAAGACGGTGTCGGGCCAGAACTTGGAGGCCAGCACCGCGCCGAAGCCGAACAGGCAGGAGGCGACCACGGCCAGCCGCGGCACCCCGCCGCTGACCTTGGCCAGCGCCTTCGGGCCCTGGCCGCGGGAGACCAGCGAGTACGCCATCCGGGAGGAGCCGTAGATGTTGGCGTTCATCGCGGAGAGCAGCGCGATCAGCACCACGGCCTCCATGATGGTGCCGGCGCCGGGCACGCCCAGGTGCTGCAGGACGGTCACGTAGGGACCGTTCTCGACGACCGACGGGTCCTTCCAGGAGACCAGGGTGACGACCAGGGCCATCGAGCCGATGTAGAAGATCGCGATGCGCCAGACGGCCGTGCGCACCGCGTTGGCGACGTTGCGCTTGGGGTCGTCGGACTCGGCGGCGGCGATGGTGACCGTCTCCAGGCCGCCGTAGGCGAAGACCGAGGCGAGCAGGCCGACGATCAGTCCGCTGACACCGGTGGGCAGGAAGCCGCCCTGGCCGGTGAGGTTCTCGGTGCCGGGGGCGCCGGGGCCGAGCACCCCGGCGACGCCGAGCCCGCCGATCACCAGGAAGGCGATGATCGCGGCGACCTTGATGGTGGCGAACCAGAACTCGAACTCGCCGAAGTTCTTCACCGCGGTGAGGTTGCTGGCGCAGAAGAAGACCATGAAGAGGCCGACCCAGACCCAGGCGGAGACGCCGGGGATCCAGCCGTTGACGATCTTCCCGGCGGCGGTGGCCTCGGCCGCGACGCCGCAGCAGAGCATCACCCAGTACATCCAGCCGGCGGTGATCCCGGCCCACGGGCCGATCTCCTTCTCGGCGTGCACCGAGAAGGAGCCGGACGCGGGGCGGGCCGCCGACATCTCGCCGAGCATCCGCATGATCAGCATGACCAGCAGGCCGGAGAGCGTGAACGCCAGGATGATGGCGGGCCCGGCCGCCGCGATGCCCGCCCCGGAGCCGACGAAGAGACCGGCGCCGATGACCCCGCCGAGCGCGATCATCGAGAGGTGGCGCTGCTTCAGGCCGTGCGAGAGCTGCTGCCCACCGGCCGGCACATCGGCGGTGGAGGTCGTCCCGGGCGCCGAGGGCGCGGAGGTACGGGCCATGAGGAAGGAATCCAGACTGTTCGGAATGCGGTGCGAATGGCCCAATATCCGGGGGCACTGCTGTCCATGCCAAGAATGACGGGGCCGGGCCCACGATGCGGACCGGATCGTGACGGGAAATGGCCGGAATGGTCACATTCCGTGCTCCTGGGTGGGTCGGACCCGACAATGACCGGCTCCGGGGCTTTGTCCGGTTCCCTGACGGTGTCGAGGGCGATCAGCGCGTAGGTTCACAGATGTTCACTCACCTGATCATCAGAATCACCCGATCATCCGATCACTCACCCGATCGCCGACCGTCCCCGTGCGGAGGAACCCCCGATGGCCACTGCCAGCACCCCGACTGCCAGCACCCCGATACTGGGCCGCGCCGTCCTGGCCGACCTGCTGCCCGCCGCGTCCGGCCGCTTCGGCGCCCAGGCCCGCGACCTCGCCCTGGTGACCGGCGGCGCCGCCCTCACCGGCCTGGCCGCCCAGTTCTCGGTGAACGTCGCCGGCTCCCCGGTGCCGGTCACCGGCCAGACCTTCGCCGCCCTGCTGGTCGGCACCGCGCTCGGCGCCCGCCGCGGCATCGCCTCGCTCGGCCTCTACCTGCTGGCCGGCATGGCGGGCCTGCCCTGGTTCGCCGAGGGCGCCTCCGGCTGGTCGATGCCCACGCTCGGCTACATGATCGGCTTCGTCCTCGCGGCCGCCCTCACCGGCGCGCTGGCCCGCCGGGGCGCCGACCGGACCCCGCTGTACACCGCCGCCACGATGGCCCTCGGCACCCTCGCCATCTACGCCGTCGGCGTGCCGTACCTCGCCTTCTCGCTGGGCGTCCCGCTCGCCCGCGCCGCGGAGCTGGGTCTCTACCCGTACCTGGTCGGCGACGCGCTGAAGGCCGTCCTGGCGGCCGGCGCCCTGCCGCTCGCCTGGAAGCTCCTCGGAAAGCGCTGAACTCCGGGGCGCTCGGCGGTCGGGGCCCCGGCTCGCCTCCGGGCCGCCCGGCCGGATTCCCGGCCCCGGCTCGCTCGGCTCCGCCCCCTGCGCGGACCCGGTGCGCGCGCATGCCACACTCATGGGCATGCGCGTGTACCTGGGCTCCGACCATGCCGGATACGAACTGAAGAACCACCTCGTGGGGTGGCTCAAGGAGGCCGGCCACGAGCCGGTCGACTGCGGGCCGCACATCTACGACGCGGCCGACGACTACCCGCCGTTCTGCCTGCGGGCAGCCGAGCGCACCGCCGCCGACCCGGAGGCGCTGGGCATCGTGATCGGCGGTTCGGGCAACGGCGAGGCGATCGCCGCCAACAAGGTCAAGGGCGTCCGTGCCGCGCTGGCCTGGAGCGAGCAGACCGCCTCGCTCGGCCGCGAGCACAACAACGCCAACGTGATCTCCGTCGGCGGCCGGATGCACACCCAGGAGGAGGCCACCCGCTTCGTCGAGGTCTTCCTCAACACCCCGTACAGCGGCGAGGACCGGCACACCCGCCGGATCGAGATGCTGAGCGAGTACGAGACCACCGGCGAGCTCCCGCCGATCCCGGCCCACCACCCGCAGGTCTGACCCGCCCCTCGACCGCTCCCGCCGGCCGGCCGCGCACCCCAGCGCGGCCGGCCGGCGCGTCTTTCGGCATCCGCGCCGCCCTGTGTGATCGGCCACAGCGCGTGCTCTGCCCGGTCGGCGTGCGGACCACCCCGCACGCGGGGCGCATGCGCGGCCCGCGTGGTTCGTACGCCCAACCGGCGTACGCCTCCTGACGCAGCGGCCGACGCCCGCCGCAATCGGCCGAAACCCGCTGACGCGCCCGCGCCACGGCGGCGCCGCCCGCGCACGAGCCGTCGACGCCGACCCGTACCGGTGGATATGGTCGGTCCCCATGGCTGGCAGACCGCCGGGCGAAACGCCCCAGACGACTGCGACGAGGCCCGGCGCCGCCACGGTGCCCGACCCCGTGACGGCCCGGTTGCGCAAGAAGCTCCGCCGGGTCCGCCGAAGGCTGCGCACCGCCGGTGTCGACTACTTCCGCGGCGGCGCCGCCGACTGGCCGGTGCTCTGCGTGCTGGCCCTGCTGGTCCCGCTGCTGATCCTGCTCAACATCTGGATCCCGGCCTGGGCCCCGCCCACCTCCCTGGTCCTGCCCATCCTGGCCGCGGCCCTGCTGCTGCGCCCGGGCAGCCTGGTGGTGCTCTACGCGCTGGCCGCGCTCGGGCTCTCCGCCGAGTCCGTGATCCACACCGGCCAGCGGGTCGCCAGCGCCGACCCCGACGCCTACACCTACGGCGTCACCCCCGGTGCCGCCCTGGTGGTCGGCGCGGCCGGGGTCGGCGGTCTGCTGCTGGCCCAGTTCCGCAGCCGGGTCGGCGTCCCCTGGTGGGGCGGCTCGACCATGCTCTTCGACCTGCGCGAGCGGCTGCGCGTGCAGAGCCGCGTCCCGGAGCTGCCGGACGGCTGGCACGCCGACATGGCGCTCCGCCCGGCCGGCGGGCAGTCCTTCTCCGGGGACTTCGTGGTCGCCGCCCGGACCGGCCCCGCCCAGCGGGTGCTGGAGGTGGTCCTGGCGGACGTCTCCGGCAAGGGCATGGACGCCGGCTCGCGGGCCCTGCTGCTCTCCGGGGCCTTCGGGGGCCTGGTCGGCTCGCTGCCCGCGCACGACTTCCTGCCCGCGGCCAACGGCTACCTGCTCCGCCAGTCCTGGGAGGAGGGCTTCGCCACCGCCGTCCACCTGGTCCTCGACCTGGACACGGGGGAGTACGAGCTGCTCTCGGCGGGCCACCTGCCCGGGATGCAGCGGCTCGCGGGCGCCGGGCGCTGGGAGATCAAGGAGACCACCGAGGGGCCGCTGCTCGGCATCTACGACGGCGCCAAGTTCGAGGGCGTGCGGGGCCGGCTGAACCGCGGCGACGTCCTGATGCTCTGCACCGACGGCATGGTCGAGGCACCGGGCCGGGACCTCTCCGACGGGATGGACCGGCTGATGGGCGAGGCCGACCGGCTGGTCCCCGGCGGCGGTCCGGGGGCCGGCGCGGGTGCCGCCGCCCGGCTGATCGAGACGGTCGCCCGGGACATCAACGACGACCGGGCCGTCCTGCTGCTCTGGCGCGACTGACCGGCACCGCGCGCCCGGGCCCCGTCCGCCGTTCCGCCCGGGCCCCGTCCGCCGTTCCGCCCGGACCACGTCCGCCGTTCCGGCCGGGCCGCCGACGGGCCGCACCCGCGCCACCCGTCGGAGCCGCCGTCCACCGGGTCCGCCGGCCCGCTCGCTGGCCCGCCCACCGGGCCGTTTCCCCCGGTGACCGCGCGCGCGGCTCCCGGGCACATGCCGCAGGCAGCTGCTGTCAAGCCTGGGAGCTGATCTTCAGCCATTTCCGACCCGCCGTCACCGGAGCGGACCAGCCCGTTCCGGTCCGGCCCGCCGGGCGTTTCCCGGCCGCTCAGCGGCGCCCCACCGACGATTCGTCAGAACGCCTCCGCTATCGTCTCGGTCGGCGGAAACTCGTCTCGCATCGCAGGATATCGGCGTTCGGCTGACAGTCAGACCTTTACGCAATCGGCACGTTCGACCACACTGAGTCCGGGCGGGACTGGTCAGGACTCGGGGGATGGGGGCGCCACATGCGGCACGACGGACACCGTCCGGCCGTACCGGACTCTCCTTCCGGCCGCGACACGTCGGACGAACTGCCGTTCCGCCTCGGGACCGTCGGACAGGCCGGGGTCCGGCTTCGCAGGGGTGGTCAGCCGATGGCGCCCCGCTATGAAACGAGGAAGTGAGTCCGGGTGGCACTCTCCGTCTCCGCGCTGGTCCTGTTCGGCGTCATCTGCTTCATCTTCATCCGCAACAAGCAACTGAAGGTCGGGCACGCGATCCTGGCCGCTCTGTTCGGCTTCATGCTCAACCAGAGCACGGCCGCCAAGCCGATCCAGGACTTCCTGAGCCAGATCGCCAAGAGCATCTCCAACATCGCGAGCTGACCCCGGCGGCCTCGGTCGAGGCCCCAGGACGGGTTCAGCGGGGGAGGAGGCCGGCCGCCCGGGTCACCGGTCGGCCCGTCTGGCCTGCCGCCAGCGGGCGAAGAGCCCCCGGGCCCGCGCCGCCGCCGGGGTTGGCCACCGCACCGCCACGGGCGCCGCGGCGCCCGTCGGCGCGGGCGTCACCGCTGCCGCGTCCGGGGCCGTCAGCAGCACGAACAGCCGCGCCCAGCAGAGCCGTTCGCCGCGCGGCCAGTCCAGCGCGCGCAGCGCCGCCGAGGCGGCCTCCGACACCTCGCCGTTGACCCGGACCTCGGCGACGTCGTCCCCCGCCTTGCCGCCGAGGAAGAGCTTCACCCCGTTCAGGTGCCGCCCGGTCAGCTCCGGCAGCAGCGCGGGCGCCAGCGCGGGCAGCACCCGGTGCTCCGCGAGCCAGCCGGCCAGCCGCTCGTTGCCGAAGCCGAACACCGCCGCCGGCCCCTGCACGGCGTGCCAGCCCGGCAGTTCCGGGTGATCGGCGTGGTCGCCGTGCCGGCCCCGGCGCTCCTGCAGCTCGACCAGTGCCGAGGCGGTGGTGGTCGCCCACATCCGCACCGCGTTGTCGAGCTTCTCCTCCTCGGTCTTGCCGAGGCCGGCCGCGCAGTCCCACACCACCGGCGCGTCCGCGTGGCCCAGCCGCAGCACGAAGCCCAGGTCGACGTGGCCGGCGCCGTCGACGCCCGGGTGCTCCCGGACGGCCACCGCCGTGGTGCCCGGACCGCGCACCACCTCGCCGTCCGCGGTGAACACCTGCCCGAGGCGTGCCATTTCCCGGACCACAGAGCGCTGTATGACGGCCAGTCGGTCCTCGGGACGCACCGGACACTCCTCCACCCTCGGGTTCGCAGCGTTCTCGAACTGCTCTCGAACTGCTTTCGAACGCCGCCGAGGCTATCGGCCCGGAGCCCTGCCGGGAAACCGATGCGCGCCGCCGGTCGCCGAGGCGGACCCGGCTCTCCGGTCGCAGAAATGTCCTTTATGCACCATTTTGGGTAGCGGCAACCGTAGGCCACCGCCTGGAGAACCGCATGCCCCGCACCGACCTGACGCCCGCTCCGCCGCTGCTCGCCCCGGACGGCTCCGGCCTGGTCGCCGAGATCGAGGCGTACCTCTCCTCGCTGCCCGCTCCGGCGCGCACTCCGGCGCCGTACCTCCGGCCGCCGTACGTCTGCCCGCTCGGCTCGACCGTGCAGCCGTGGCACGCCGGCCACCCGCTGCCCCGGGCCACGCTGCTGGAGCGGGTGCTGCGCCGGCCGGCCCGCCCGGTGCCGGTGAGCGCCGCCGACCACCTGCGGCTCGCCTCCCGCTACATCGGCGCGGCCGGCTGGCTGCAGGGCGCGATGTGGGACGGCGCCGGCCGGGTCTGCCTGCTGGGTGCCCAGGCCGCGGTGCTCGCCCACGGCTACGGGACCCCGGACACCGTCCGGACCGCCCGGGTGCAGCTGATGGAGGTGCTGCACGCCACCGGCCGGCCCGCGGCCTCCCCGGACGAGTACAACGACCGGCCCACCACCCGGCAGGCGGACGTCCACCAGCTGCTCGACCGTGCCGCGGCCCGGGCCGGCCGGCTCGGCCTCTGACGGTCCGCCGGGCGGCCGGGGCGTCGGGTCGCCGGGGCGCCGGTCCGGAGGGTGCGTGCGGGTGCGGCCGACGGCCCTGACGGGCGGTCGGGAAACGGAACGGCCCCGGAACGACGAGGTCGTCGTTCCGGGGCCGGACGGTTGGAGCGGGTGACGAGAATCGAACTCGCGTGACTAGTTTGGAAGACTAGGGCTCTACCATTGAGCTACACCCGCGCGATCCCCCGGCCGTCGCCGGACGGAAGGTCGGGAACAGCGTACCTGGTCCGGTCGGCTGCGCGCACACCACATTCGTTCTCGGGCCCTCGGATATGTCGCCGACCGGGTAGGGCCCGGCGTGTACGCTTCCTCTCGGCACCACGGGGTGTGGCGCAGTTTGGTAGCGCGTCCGCTTTGGGAGCGGAAGGCCGTCGGTTCGAATCCGGTCACCCCGACAGTGCGGCAGGGTCTCGTCCTCGGCGGGGCCCTGTTGGCGTCTTCGGGGGTCCGTCGGTGTCCTCGGGGGCCGCTTGGTACCGCTCGGCGGTCCGCGGACGCCATCGGGGCTGTTGTCGTTTCCGGGTCCGGTCCGGCATGGTGAATGGTTGACATTTCACCAAATGCTGGAGCCCGGATGAGTCCGATGAGGATCAACCCCAAGATCGCGGTCGGAGTCGTCTTCGTCGCCTCGCTCTTCATGTCGATCATGGACACCACGATCGTCAACGTCGCCCTGCCCGCGATCGGCCGCGAGTTCGGCACCGATCCGGCCGGGGTCGGCGTGATCAACGTCGGCTACCTGGTCAGCCTGGCCGTCTTCGTCCCGCTCTCCGGCTGGCTGGGGGACCGCTTCGGCACCCGCCGGGTCTTCCTCGTCTCGCTCGCCCTGTTCACCGTCGCCTCGCTGTTCTGCGGCGCGGCCGGCTCGATGACCTCGCTCACCCTCTACCGGATCTTCCAGGGCGCGGCCGGCGGTCTGCTCACCCCGGTCGGGATGACCATGCTCTTCCGCGCCTTCCCGCAGGAGGAGCGGATGCGGGCGACCCGCATCCTGATGCTGCCCACCGCCGTCGCGCCCGCCGCCGGGCCGGTGCTCGGCGGCTGGCTGGTGGACGGCTGGTCCTGGCACTGGGTCTTCATCGTCAACGTGCCGGTCGGCATCGCCGCGCTGGTCTTCGGGCTGCTCGCCCTGCCCGACTACCGCGCCGAGCGGGCCGGGCGGTTCGACGCGGCCGGGTTCCTGCTCTCCGCCGTCGGCTTCGGCGCCGCGATGTACGCGCTCTCCGAGGGCGCGTCGCAGGGCTGGGGGAGCGCGCGGATCCTGGTCTCGGCGCTCGTCGGTGTCTGCGCGCTGGCGGCCCTGGTCGTCGTCGAGCTGCGCCTGCCCGAGCCGATGCTCGACCTGCGGCTCTTCCGGGACCGCATATTCCGCACCACCAACCTGCTCTCGCTCTTCTCCGGCGCCGCCTTCCTCGGCATGCTCTACCTCTTCCCCCTGCTGATGCAGGACGCGCTCGGCATGGACGCCCTGCACAGCGGCCTGATGGTCTTCCCCGAGGCGCTCGGCGTGATGCTCGCCTCCCAGATCGCGAGCCGCCTCTACCCGAGGATCGGCCCGCGCCGGATCCTGGCCACCGGCGCCACCGTGGTGGCCTGCTGCCTGGCCCTGATGGCCACGATCGGGCCGGACAGCAACCTCTGGGCGGTGCGCGCCCTGATGTTCGTCACCGGCTACGCGATGTCGCACGTCTTCATGCCCTCGCAGACCGCCGCCTTCGCGACCATCAGCGCCCGCGACACCGGCGCCGCCTCCACCCTCTACAACGCGCAGCGCCAGCTCGGCTCCGCGCTCGGGGTCGCGGTGCTCGGCACCGTGCTGACGGCCGTGGGAGCCTTCACCGTGAATGCGTCGGGTACGCCCGTGGCGAACCTCACCGCCTACCGCGCGGCCTTCCTCACCGCCGCCGGCCTGGCGCTGGTGGCGGCCGCGATCGCCTTGCTGGTACGGGATTCCGACGCCGCCGCCACCATGCGCGCGGTACCGGCCGGGGGTACCGACGAGGGGGCGGCCGAGCCGGCCGCGGAGCCCGTCGGGAAGGCCTGAGCGTCCGCCGGCGGCAGCGTCCTGGCGTCCGCCTTTCGTGGTACCGGTAGGATGGGGCGCTGGCGGTAGTCCCTGTGGCGTCAACCCAGGTCAACCGCACGAGGGCGAGGAGTCACGCTCACCGTCCACCCCCCACGGGAGATGCAGCTCCAACCGCCCATCGCCCGTCTCGCCCGACCCGCCCGCACCGGCCCCGGCCGGCGTCGATGGGGAGGGCGGAGGCAACCTGACCGCAAGCCCATAGGAGACCAAACCGTGAAGAGCGCCGTCGAGACTCTGAACCCGACCCGGGTTCGACTCACCGTCGAGGTGCCCTTCGAGGAGCTCAAGCCCAGCCTCGACGCGGCGTACAAGAAGATCAACCAGCAGGTCTCGGTCCCGGGCTTCCGCAAGGGCAAGATCCCGAACCGTGTCATCGACCAGCGTTTCGGTCGTGGCGCCGTGCTGGAGGAGGCCGTCAACGACGCCCTCCCGCGCTTCTACACGCAGGCCGTCGACGAGGGCAAGATCGAGGTCCTCGGCCAGCCCGACATCACCAACATCGAGGGTGTCGAGACGATCGCCGACGGCGGTGACCTGAAGTTCACCGCCGAGGTCGACGTTCGTCCCGAGATCACCCTTCCGGACTTCTCGACCATCGAGGTCACCGTCGACCCGATCGTGGTCACCGACGAGGACGTCGACAAGTCGCTGGAGCAGCTGCGCGAGCGCTTCTCCTCGGTCAAGGACGTCGAGCGCGCCGCGGCCGCCGGCGACATCGTGGTCGTCGACCTCGAGGCCAAGGTCGACGGCGAGGTGCCGGAGGACGGCATCGCCAAGGGCGTCAGCTACGAGATCGGCTCCGGCCGTCTGATCGACGGCATCGACGACGCCGTCGTCGGCCTGGAGGCCGGTGGCACCGCCACCTTCTCCACCGAGCTCAAGGGCGGCACCCAGGCGGGCAAGACCTCCGAGGTCACCGTCACCGTCTCCGCCGTCCAGGAGAAGGAGCTCCCCGAGCTGGACGACGAGTTCGCCCAGCTGGCCAGCGAGTTCGACTCGCTGGAGGAGCTGCGCGGCGACTCCCGCAAGCGCCTCGAGCGCATGAAGGAGTACGACCAGGCCACCCAGGCCCAGGAGAAGGTGCTCGACGCGCTGCTGGCGCTGGTCGAGATCGAGTTCCCGGAGAAGCTCCTCAAGGACGAGATCGAGACCCGCAAGCACAACCTGGAGCACCACCAGCTGGAGCCCATGGGCCTCAACCTCGCGTCCTACCTGGAGACCCAGGGCAAGACCGAGGAGGAGTTCCTCGCGGAGACCGAGGAGCAGGCGAAGAAGGGCATCAAGACCCAGTTCGTCCTGGACCAGATCGTCGCCGACGAGGAGCTGGGCGTCGACCAGCAGGAGCTCACCGAGCACCTCATCCGCCGCGCCGCCGGCTCGGGCCTGACCCCGGACCAGTTCGCGCAGCAGGTCGTCCAGGGTGGCCAGGTGCCGCTGCTGGTCGGCGAGGTCGCCCGCGGCAAGGCGCTGGCCACCGTGGTCGAGGCCGCCAAGGTCCTCGACACCGAGGGCAACGAGATCAACTTCGACGACGACGAGACCGACGAGTCGGCCGAGACCGTCGCCGCCGAGGCCCCGGCCGCCGAGGCCGACGCCGAGGAGAAGACCGAGGCCTGATCGCCCCGGTCGCGCTGACGCAGCAGCGGGCCCGGACGCCGTACCAGGCGTCCGGGCCCGCCGCGTTCTCCCGGGCCGTCGGGCCGGGCCGCCCGAGGTCCCCCCCGGCCCGCCCGGGGCGGTCCCCGGGCCCGCGCCGTGAACCCTGCGCTCACAGCGAACAGTTCTGCGTGAGGGATTCTGCGGCCCGGCCTGCGCGTTAGGGTCCTTGGACAGCAACAATCACACCGTGATACCCGGAAGCTGTGCGACACCGTGAGAGCCGTGCAACGGCCCTCCAAATCGACTGAGCAGGTGGCTAAGTGACGTTCCCGCAGATGCAGATGCCTGGCCCGATGGCGCCGCACGCCGCCTCTGGTGACGTGCTCGGCGGCCTGGGCGACCAGGTCTACAACCGGCTGCTCAACGAGCGGATCATCTTCCTCGGCCAGCAGGTCGACGACGACATCGCCAACAAGATCACCGCCCAGCTGCTCCTGCTGGCCGCGGACCCGGACAAGGACATCTTCCTCTACATCAACTCCCCGGGCGGCTCGATCTCGGCCGGCATGGCGATCTACGACACCATGCAGTACATCAAGAACGACGTCGTCACCATCGCCATGGGCATGGCCGCCTCGATGGGGCAGTTCCTGCTGACCGCCGGCGCCAAGGGCAAGCGCTTCTCGCTGCCGAACGCCAACATCCTGATGCACCAGCCGTCCGCCGGTCTCGGCGGCTCGGCCACCGACATCCGCATCCAGGCGGAGCAGCTGCTCCGCACCAAGAAGCGGATGTCCGAGCTGATCGCCTTCCACAGCGGCCAGTCCTTCGAGCAGATCACCGCGGACTCCGACCGCGACCGCTGGTTCACGCCCGAGGAGGCCCTGGAGTACGGCCTGATCGACGCGATCATGCACAGCGCCGCGGACGTCCCCGGCGGCGGCGGCACGGGCGCCTGAGCCTCGGCCCCGGCTCCCACGAGACCACAGCCACAACGCTCCGGAGGACTAGAACCCCCATGAACATCCCCAGCCTGTCCAGCGCCAAGGCACGCGTCGAGGACATGCGCGCCGAGGGCCGCTACATCGTCCCGCGCTTCGTCGAGCGCACCTCGCAGGGCATCCGCGAGTACGACCCGTACGCCAAGCTGTTCGAGGAGCGCATCATCTTCCTCGGCTCGCAGGTCGACGACGTCTCCGCGAACGACATCATGGCCCAGCTGCTCTGCCTGGAGTCGATGGACCCGGACCGCGAGATCCAGATGTACATCAACTCGCCCGGCGGCTCGTTCACGGCCCTGACGGCCATCTACGACACCATGCAGTACGTGAAGCCGGACATCACCACCGTCTGCATGGGCCAGGCCGCCTCGGCCGCCGCCGTGCTGCTCGCGGCCGGCACCCCCGGCAAGCGGATGGCGCTGCCGAACGCCCGCATCCTGATCCACCAGCCGTACACCGAGACCGGCCGCGGCCAGGTCTCCGACCTGGAGATCCAGGCCCGGGAGATCTTCCGGATGCGCGAGCAGCTGGAGGAGATGCTCTCCAAGCACTCCAACAAGTCGGTGGAGCAGGTCCGCGACGACATCGAGCGCGACAAGATCCTCACGGCCGAGGAGGCCGTCGAGTACGGTCTGGTCGACCTCGTCATCTCCACCCGCAAGGCCTCGCTGACCTCCTGAGGCCGGCACCCGCCCGCCCTGCCCTCCCGGCGGGCGGGGCGGAACCCACGGGCGGGGCGCGCGAAATCCGGCGCCCCGCCCCGGCGCATCGGCGGCGCGGCCGCCGGCATCTGTTCGGTATCAATTCGCCCAGGGCGTAGGGCAGACCTGGCGAAGAGGACGGAATCAGGGGCCCGGCAGAGTACCGTCGGATAGCGAGACCGATCGCCGTCGGCGTAGACGGTCCACAGCACCAGGCCCCGGAACCCCCGCGGGGCCCCTGGCGAAGGGGAAGCACCTCGTGGCACGCATCGGAGACGGTGGCGACCTGCTCAAGTGCTCGTTCTGCGGCAAGTCGCAGAAGCAGGTGAAGAAGCTGATCGCCGGACCAGGCGTGTACATCTGCGACGAGTGCATCGACCTGTGCAACGAGATCATCGAGGAGGAGCTCGCCGAGACCTCCGAGGTGCGTTTCGAGGAGCTCCCGAAGCCGCGCGAGATCTACGAGTTCCTGGACCAGTACGTGGTCGGTCAGGACCTCGCCAAGAAGGCGCTGTCGGTGGCGGTCTACAACCACTACAAGCGCGTGCAGGCGGGCGAGGCCGGCCGCAGCGGCGGCAACGGCCGTGAGGACGCCATCGAGCTGGCGAAGTCCAACATCCTGCTGCTCGGCCCGACCGGCTCCGGCAAGACGCTGCTCGCGCAGACGCTGGCCCGGATGCTGAACGTGCCGTTCGCGATCGCCGACGCCACCGCGCTGACCGAGGCCGGCTACGTCGGCGAGGACGTCGAGAACATCCTGCTGAAGCTGATCCAGGCGGCCGACTACGACGTCAAGAAGGCCGAGACCGGGATCATCTACATCGACGAGATCGACAAGGTCGCCCGCAAGAGCGAGAACCCGTCGATCACCCGCGACGTCTCCGGCGAGGGCGTGCAGCAGGCGCTGCTGAAGATCCTGGAGGGCACCACCGCCTCGGTGCCGCCGCAGGGCGGGCGCAAGCACCCGCACCAGGAGTTCATCCAGATCGACACCACCAACGTGCTCTTCATCGTGGGCGGCGCGTTCGCCGGCCTGGAGCGGATCATCGAGGGCCGCGCGGGTGCCAAGGGCATCGGCTTCGGTGCGAACATCCGCTCCAAGCGGGAGCAGGACGCCAGCGACCACTTCCGTCAGGTGATGCCGGAGGACCTGGTCAAGTTCGGCATGATCCCGGAGTTCATCGGCCGTCTCCCGGTGATCACCAGCGTGCACAACCTCGACCGCGAGGCGCTGCTGCAGATCCTCACCGAGCCGAAGAACGCGCTGGTCAAGCAGTACCGCAAGCTCTTCGAACTGGACGGCGTCGAGCTGGAGTTCTCCCGCGACGCGCTGGAGGCCATCGCCGACCAGGCGATCCTGCGCGGCACCGGCGCGCGCGGTCTGCGGGCCATCATGGAGGAGGTGCTGATGTCCGTGATGTACGAGGTGCCGTCGCGTCAGGACGTCGCCCGCGTGGTGGTCACCGGGGACGTCGTCTCCAAGCACGCCATCCCCACGCTGGTCCCGCGTGACATGATCAAGCGGGAGCGGCGCGACAAGAGCGCCTGACCTTCCGCGTGCGAGGGCCCCCGGAGACCGTCGGTCGGTCTCCGGGGGCCCTTCGCGATCCGTGGCGCCGGGGCTGTTACTTCGCCACCTCGGCGACCGCGCGCAGGTCGCGGGCGTCGGCGGCCAGCTTCTCCAGGTTGGGCGCCTTGCCCTCCTCGGGTGCCTGCATCAGCAGCACCAGGGTGCTGTTGTCGGCCCAGGCGCAGATGCCGAGGTCGGTGCCGGACTGGGTGGCCTTGGCGCACTCCATGGTGCCGCCCTTGGAACCGGCGTCGACCGAGTGCCGGTCGGTGACGGTGGGGCCGCCGGACGAGAAGCCCTTGAACATGGCGTCGAGCTCCTGCTTCGGGAGCAGCACCTTGCCGTAGCCGCCGACCACGATGAGCTGGGGCTCGTCCGCCGAGTCCTGGTACACGGCGCTGACGCCGGTCGGGTTCCAGGCGCCGTCGCCCTTGCCGAACTCGGAGGTGATCTCCTTCTCCATCGCCCGGGCGATCTCGTTGTCGTCGTCCTTGCTGAGGTCCTTGAAGGTGGCCGGCAGGACGATCTTCTGGGTGCCGGCGTTGGACGTCACGTCGAAGACGAAGTAGGCGAGACCGCCGCCGATCAGCGCCAGCACGCCGACGAACACGCCCAGCAGGATCCAGAGCGTCTTGCGGGACTTGCGCTGCGGCACCGGGGCGTAGGCGCCGTAGCCGGGGTAGCCGGGCTGGCCGTCCGCCGGCGGGTAGCCGGGCGGCGCGGCCTGCGGCGGGACGGCGCCCCAGGCCGGGTCGGCGGCGGGCGGCGGGGGCGTCGCGCCGTAGCCGGGCTGGGGCGGCACGGGGGCGCCGTGCGGCTGTCCGGCGGGCGGCGGCGGGCTGCCGTAGGGGGTCTGATCGGTCACGATGGCCCTTTCTCGGGACGGGAGGGAACGGCGGGCGTGGCGCACTCCCACCCGGAGCCGGGTGGCAGGTGTGACGCGGTGTACGAGCGGTGAGCGGTTACTTGGCGACGACCATGGCGGAGCGGATCGCGCGGGTCTTCTCGGCGGCCTGGGCCGGGGTGAGCGCCGTCTGGGCGCTGCCGGTGAGGCCGGCCTTCAGGAAGGAGACCCGGGCCGTGGTCGACTTGTCGGCCCAGACGCAGACGGTCGACTGCGACTTGCCGCCGAGCACGCCGTAGACGCCGCAGGAGAGCTTGGCCGAGGAGTTGTTGCCGTCCTGGGCCGGGAAGTCCGCCAGCGGGGTGGTCCAGCTGCCGCCCTCGCCGGGCTTCTTGGAGTCCTCGATGATCTTGTCCGGGTCGTCCAGCTCCCCGTAGACGCCGATCACGCTGATGGTGTCCAGCGGGTCGGCGCCCTTGGCGTAGCTGGCGATCAGCACGTGCAGGTCCTTGCCGATCTTGGAGGTCTCGGCCTTGCTCGGGTCGGCCGCCTGCTCCTTGGCCGACTTCTGGGTGTAGCCGTCCGGCAGCGACTGGGCGGCGGTGATCTTGTACTTTCCGCCGGTGTCGCCGCCGAGCACCTTGTAGAGGCCGAAGCCGCCGCCGCCCAGCACCAGGGCGCCGATCACCAGGCCGATCACCAGCCCGGCCCTGCCCTTCTTCGGCGGCGGCGCCATCGGGTAGCCGGGCGCGCCGTACGGGGCCTGCGGCGGCACCGCGCCGTAGGGCGGCTGTGGGGCGCCGTAGGGGGGCTGCGGCTGGGGCGCGCCGTACTGCGGGGCCGGTGCCCCCTGCTGCGGGTGGCCGTACTGCGGCGGCTGGCCGTAGGGCGGCTGGGCCCCGTAGGGCGGTTGCGGCTGCGGCGCGCCGTAGGGCTGCGGCGCCCCGTACGGTTGCGGCTGACCCTGCGGATACTGCTGACCCTGGCCGTACATCTGCCTGTGCTCCCCCGCCGCACCCGCGGCCTGTCGTGATCCGAAGTCGTCCGTGTCCGTACCGAGGACCGGACGATTGTGCGGGCACGTTATCGCACAGGGCCGACGGCCGTCCGGACCGGGCGCGCGGGGCCCCGGACCGAAAGCGGTTCGTAACCCACGTCCGCAGGTACGTAAACTGTGCGTCGTGACCGACACCACGAACCAGCGCCCCGTGAGCACTCACGCCGGGGACGAAGCAGCCACCCTCCCGACGACCTACGCTCCGGCGGACGTAGAGGGCGAGCTGTACGAGCGCTGGGTAGAGCGCGGTTACTTCACGGCCGACGCGAAGAGTGACAAGCCCCCGTACACCATCGTCATCCCGCCGCCGAACGTCACCGGTGCGCTGCACCTGGGCCACGCCTTCCAGCACACGCTGATGGACGCGCTGACCCGCCGCAAGCGCATGCAGGGCTTCGAGACGCTCTGGCTGCCCGGCATGGACCACGCCGGCATCGCCACCCAGAACAAGGTGGAGCAGCAGCTCGCCGAGTCCGGGCTCTCCCGCCACGACCTGGGCCGGGAGGCCTTCGTCGAGAAGGTCTGGGAGTGGAAGGAGAACTACGGCGGCAGGATCCTCGGCCAGATGCGCCGCCTCGGTGACGGCGTGGACTGGTCCCGCGAGCGCTTCACCATGGACGAGGGCCTCTCCCAGGCCGTCCAGACCATCTTCAAGCGTCTCTTCGACGACGGTCTGATCTACCGCGCCGAGCGCATCATCAACTGGTGCCCGCGCTGCCTCACCGCGCTCTCCGACATCGAGGTGGAGCACGAGGAGGTCCCCGGCGAGCTGGTCTCGATCCGCTACGGGGACGGCGACGACTCGATCATCGTCGCCACCACCCGCGCCGAGACGATGCTGGGCGACACCGCCGTCGCCGTCCACCCGGAGGACGAGCGCTACAAGCACCTGGTCGGCCGGACCATCAAGCTGCCGCTGACGGACCGGGAGATCCCGGTCGTCGCCGACGAGCACGTCGACCCGGAGTTCGGCACCGGCGCCGTCAAGGTGACCCCGGCGCACGACCCGAACGACTTCGCCATCGGCCAGCGCCACAACCTGCCGAACCTGAGCGTGATGGACGAGCGCGGCGCGATCACCGTGCACGGCCCGTTCCTCGGCCTGGACCGGCTGGAGGCCCGCTCGGCCGTGGTCGGTGCGCTGCGCGAGCAGGGCCGGATCGTCGCCGAGAAGCGCCCGTACATGCACGCCGTCGGCCACTGCTCGCGCTGCCACACCGTGGTCGAGCCGCGGCTGTCGCTGCAGTGGTGGGTCAAGGTCGCCCCGCTGGCCCAGGCGGCCGGCGACGCCGTCCGGGACGGCAAGGTGGAGATCCACCCGAAGGAGCTGGAGCGCCGCTACTTCGACTGGGTCGACAACATGTACGACTGGTGCATCTCGCGCCAGCTCTGGTGGGGCCACCGGATCCCGGTCTGGTACGGCCCGGACGGCGAGGTCGTCTGCGTCGGCCCCGACGAGCAGCCGCCGACCGGCGAGGGCTGGCACCAGGACCCGGACGTCCTGGACACCTGGTTCTCCTCCGGCCTCTGGCCCTTCTCCACCCTCGGCTGGCCGGAGCGGACCCCGGACCTGGAGAAGTTCTACTCGACCGACGTCCTGGTCACCGGCCACGACATCATCTTCTTCTGGGTCGCCCGGATGATGATGTTCGGCCTGTACGCGATGGACGGCCAGGCGCCGTTCAAGACCGTCGCCCTGACCGGCCTGGTCCGCGACGAGTTCGGCAAGAAGATGTCGAAGTCCTCCGGCACCGCCGTGGACCCGCTGGACTGGATGGACGCCTACGGCGCCGACGCCGTCCGCTTCACCCTGGCCCGCGGCGCCAACCCCGGCGCCGACGTGCCGATCGGCGAGGACTGGGTCAAGGGCTCGCGCAACTTCTGCAACAAGATCTGGAACGCGACCCGCTTCGCGCTGATGAACGGCGCCACCGTCGAGGGCCCGCTGCCCGCGCCGCAGGAGCTGACCGCGGTCGACCGCTGGATCCTGTCGCGGCTGAACGCCACCGTCGCCGAGGTGGACGCGCTGTACGACGACTACGAGTTCGCCAAGGTCTCGGACACGCTGTACCACTTCGCCTGGGACGAGGTGTTCGACTGGTACGTCGAGCTCTCCAAGACCACCCTCGCCAAGGGCGGCGCGCAGGCCGACGCCTCCCGCCGGGTCCTGGGCGAGGTCCTGGACGTCACGCTGCGGCTGCTCCACCCGATCGTCCCGTTCGTCACCGACACCCTGTGGACGACGCTCACCGGCGCCGAGTCGCTGGTGGTCACCGCGTGGCCCGAGGACAGCGGCTTCCGGGACGCCGAGGCCGAGGCCGAGGTCGCCACGCTCCAGCAGGTGGTCACCGAGGTCCGCCGGTTCCGCTCGGACCAGGGTCTTCAGCCCGCGCAGAAGGTCCCGGCCCAGCTGGACCTCTCCGGCACCGTGCTCGCGGTCCACGAGGACGCGATCCGCTCGCTGCTGCGGCTGACCGCGCCCGAGGAGGGCTTCGCGGCCACCGCCTCGCTCCCGGTGGCCGGCGCCACGGTGGCGCTGGACCTCTCCGGCACCATCGACGTCGCGGCCGAGCGCAAGCGCCTGGCCAAGGACCTCGCGGCCGCCGAGAAGGAGAAGGCCCAGACCACCGCCAAGCTCGGCAACGAGGCGTTCCTCGCCAAGGCGCCGGACGACGTGGTCGCCAAGATCCGGACCCGCCAGGAGGCCGCCGAGGCCGACATCGCCCGGATCACCGCCCAGCTCGCGGCGCTGCCGCAGGCCTGACCCGGCCGACGGGCCCGGCCCGCCGACGGCTCACCAGGGGCCGCATCCCGCCGACGCGGGGTGCGGCCCCTCGGCCTTTTCCGGCCCGCGCGCCGGGGCGCGGACCGGGCGGCACCGGGCCGTACCCGCCGAACGTGGAAATCCGACCCTCCAATAGCCCAATGCCATTGCGCTGTTCCGGCGAATATTCATCCTGGACCGGGTGAAGTCCTATTCCGCCCGAATTCATTCCGGTCTTGCCCGCGCGGGTTCGCGGAAGTTTGCAGGTCGGATGTGTACGGTGTGCACGGAGTTTCGCTGAGCCGACGACCGACGGGAGGGCATGGCGTGGTGGTGACCGAGAAGTTGGCCGACGAACTGCCGATGGAAGCGGTCCAGGAGGCCAAGGCCAGGGCGGCGACCCTGCTGCTCGCGTTCCGGCACGGGAACCAGCTCGCGTTCGACCACGCGCTGGACCGGCTGTTCGAGGAGCACGCGGAGCGGGAGGTGACCACCCTGCTGGCCTGGATCGCCGCCGAGGCGGTCCGCAAGGCGTACGCGCCCGAGGTGGGCGACAAGGTGCTGCACGCGCTGGTCCGGCGCGCCCCGGCCGACGCCGGCGGGGTCGCGGTGGACGAGGAGACCGCCGACGCGGCCCGGCTGATCGAGGCCGTGGCGGCCGGCGAGGTGGCCGAGGTGCGCGGCCTGGTGGCCGCCACCGCCGACACCACCTTCCTGCTCGGCGGCCTGCTCCAGGGCGTCGCCATGATGCTGCCGCTGCTGCCCGAGGGCGAGCTGGCCGAGATCACCGCGGAGCTGCGCCGCCGGCACTGCGGCCCGTGCCCCGAGATCCCGGAGGCCCGGGCCGGGGTCTGAGCCCCGGCCCGGGCCCGCGCGGTCGCGGCTACGGCAGCGCGTGCAGGTGCGAGCCGACGGTGCCGGCGATCCCGCCGCCGGCCTTGGCGTCCCAGTTGGTCGACCAGGTCATCGCCCCGCCGATGCCGGGCCACTTGGTGTCGGGCTTGAAGCTCCCGCAGTTGGTGCCGGAGGCCAGGCAGTCCAGGGCGTTGTTGACCACGCCCGGGCTGACGTACCCGCCGCCCGCCGCGCTGGTGGAGGCCGGCACCCCGAGCCCGACCTGGTCGGGCCGCAGCCCGCCCTTGAGCTGGATGCAGGCCAGCGCGGTCAGGAAGTTGACGCTGCCCTGGGAGTAGACCTGCCCGTCGCAGCCGAGCATCGCGCCGGAGTTGTAGTACTGCATATTGACGATGGTGAGGATGTCCTTCACGTTCAGCGCCAGCTTGAAGTACTCCATCCCGGTCGACTGCATGTCGATGGTCTGCGGCGCCATGGTGAGGACGAACCCGCTGCCCGCCTTCGCCGCCAGCGAGTGCAGCGCCTGGCCCATGTAGGTGGCGTTGACGCCGTTCTCCAGGTCGATGTCGATCCCGTCGAAGCCGTAGCCCTGCAGCAGGGCCCAGGCGGTGTTGGCGAAGGTGGTGGCCGAGGCGGAGCTGTTCACCGAGACGGTGCCGTTCTGGCCGCCGACCGAGAGCACCACCTTCTTGCCGGCCGCCCGCTTGGCCGCGATGTCGGCCTTGAACTGGGCGTCGGTGTAGCCGCCGAGCCTGGTCGACAGCGCCGGGTCCAGGGTGAAGCCCAGCCCGCCGGGTGTGCCGGTGGCGTCGGCGAAGGAGACCGCGATGATGTCGTACGCCGCCGGGACGTCGCTGATCCGCTGCACGGTGGCGCCGTTGTCGAAGTTCTGCCAGTAGCCGGTGAGCAGGTGCTTGGGCAGGCCGGGCCGGGTCGGAGTGACGGTCGGGGTGACCGTCGGGGTGGCGGTGGGCGTCTGGGTCGGGGTCGCGGTGGGGCTCGCCGTGCCGGTCGGGGTGGGCTTCGGGTCGCCCGGCCCGATCAGCGAGACGTCGTCGGCCAGGTAGGAGGGCTGGCCGTACCAGCCGTGCAGGTAGACCGTGACGCTGGTGGTGCCGGCCCCGGTGGTGAAGGTGGTGGAGAGCTTGGACCAGCTCGCCGAGTTGGTCCAGGTGCCGGGATCCGTGCCGCCGGTGCCGCGGGCGCCGAGGTAGACGTAGGAGCCCTGCACCCAGGAGCTCAGGGTGTAGGTGGACGAGGGCTTCACGGCGACGGTCTGGGTGCACTCGCCGGTGTCGCTCGCGCCCGGGGTGGCGCGCAGCGCGTACGCGCCGGAGTGGACGGTGGTGGTGTCGGGGGTGCCGCCGGAGGGGCAGGTCCAGCCTCTGAGGTGGTCGGCGGCCTCGAAGCCGCCGTTGTCGATCAGGTCGACGTCGGCGGTCGCCGCGCCGGAGGCGCTGGTGGCGACGACCAGGCCGCTCAGGCCCAGGGCGATCGCCGAGGCGGCGGCGAGCAGCGTGTGGACGGCGCGGGCGCGCCGGTGTCGGGCAGGTGGCATGACTCCATCTCCTGTGGGGGGAGACCGTCGGCTCACGTGGGGGAGAGCCGTCCGGCTGTCGCGGGTGCGGGAGCTACCGACAACTCAAGTCCCTGTCGGGAAAGGAGACTTGCCCTCACAAGGTGGAGTAGACCAATCCGGCTGTCAAGGGTGCCTGCCGGGCCTCAGGCGGCCACCGGCTGTTCGGCCAGCCGCGCCGTCAGCCGGGCGATCCGGGCCGAGGCCAGGCCGTCCCCGTACGGGCTGGGGGTGGCGGCCAGCCGGGCGAGCCGCTCGGGGGAGTCGGCCAGCCAGGTCCGGGCCAGCTCGCCGAACTCCTCGCCGGGCCGCACCAGGGCGGCGAAGCCCGCGTCGACGGCCTCCGGGCGCTCGGTCGAGCGGCGCACCACCAGCAGCGGGCGGCCGAGCACGGTGCACTCCTCCTGGACCCCGCCGGAGTCGGAGACCAGCAGCGCCGCGTGCCGGGCCAGGCCCAGGAACTCCGCGTACCCGACCGGTTCGGTCACGGTGATCCGCTCCAGCAGGCCCGCCAGGGCGAACCGGTCGACGGCGGCCCCGGTCCGCGGGTGCATCGGGAACAGGACGGGGGTGCCGGCCCGGGCGATCCGGTCCAGCTCGGCCAGGACGGCGCCCAGCGCCTCGGCGCTGTCGGTGTTCTCCGGCCGGTGCACGGTGGCGAGCACGTAGCCGTCCGGCTCCAGCCCGTGCGCGGCCAGCAGGGCGGCCCGGGCGGCCCGGTCGGGCAGCCGGCGGCGGACCACCTCGACCACGGTGTTGCCGGTGACGGTGATCCGCTCCTCGTCCAGCGACTCGGCGCGCAGGTTGGCCGCGTTCTCCGCGGTGGCGGCGCAGAGCAGGTCGGAGACGTGGTCGACCATCACCCGGTTGTGCTCCTCGGGCATCGCCCGGTCGAAGCTGCGCAGCCCGGCCTCGACGTGCACCAGCGGGATCCCCCGGGAGTTGGCGGCCAGCGCGCCGGCCAGGGTGGCGTTGGTGTCGCCCTGGACGACGACGGCGGCGGGCCGGTCCTCGGCGAAGGCGGCGTCCAGCTGGCCGAGGGACTGGGCGATCTGGCCGGCGCGCGGGCGGCCGCCGACGCCGGTCAGCAGCTCGGGGCGGGGCAGGTCGAGGTCGCGCAGGAAGCGCCCGGACAGTGCCTCGTCCCAGTGCTGGCCGGTGTGCACCAGCCGGGTCGCGGCGCCGAGCTCGTGGATCAGCGGGGCGAGCTTGACCAGCTCGGGGCGGGTGCCGAGGACGACGGCGACGCTGGCGGGCGGCAGCTGGGACGGGCACATGGACACGGTGGTACTCCGGACGGGTCTCGGGCGGGACGGGACGGCCCCGGGCTTCGCGGGGGGAAGGGCTCGGGCTTCGCGGGGGACGGCTCAGGCTTCGAGGGCGGTGGGGGCGCCGGCGGCGACCGTTTCGGCGTTGCGCCTGGTCTTGGCCCAGCCGTTGCGGCCGAGCAGCAGGCGGACGGCGGCCCGGGTGGCGACCACGAACAGGTGGTAGGCGTAGAGCCAGACCAGGACGCCCCAGAGCAGGCCGGTGAGCCGGCTCCGGTCGGGGTGGACGAGCCTGCGGTAGGTGAAGCCCCAGAAGATCATCGGCAGCGTCGCGACCAGGAAGGCGACGGTCATCAGCGGCCCGAACCGGGCCTGGAAGTCGGCGGTGTCCTCGGGGAAGAGCACCAGCCCGGCGGCCGTGATCCCGATCGAGACCGGGGTGAGCACCACCAGCAGCACGCAGACCACGGGCTGCAGGAAGGTGTACAGCACCTCGGCCTTGCCGGCCCAGCGGTAGTGCGGCGAGCGCAGCACCCGGCCGGTGTAGCGCAGGCACTGCATGTTGCCCTGGGCCCACCGGGTGCGCTGGGTGAGGAAGCGCCGGAGCGAGACCAGGCCCTCCTGGGACACCCGCGCCTCGGTGACGTGCGTCAACCGCCAACCGGCCAGCCGCAGTTCGAGGCCCGACTCGTAGTCCTCCAGAAGCGCCCGCTCCGGCCAGGGGCGGCCCTCGCGGCCCTCCTCGGCGGTGAGCGAGTCCAGCGTGGTGAGCCGGACGAACTGGCCGTTGCCGCCGAGGCCGACGCTGCCGGTGCGCCGGCGCAGCAACTGCATGCCGGCGTTGTTGGCCTGGAACTCGACGTCCTGCATCCGGACCAGCGCGCGGGCCAGCGCGTTGGCGGTCCGGCCGCGCCCGGGCAGCGGCCGCTCGTCGTCGGCGTTGCGCATCCGGACGCCGATCTGCACGGCGCCGGTGTCGGGGCGGGCCAGCGCGTGGTCGGAGCAGACCAGCGCCAGGGTGCCCCGGTCCAGCTCGCCGTCGGCGTCGACGACGCCGACGACCACCCGGGCGCGGTCGGTGGACTCCGGCAGCCAGGCGCAGACGGCCCGGTAGGCGGCGTTGAGCGCGGCGCCCTTGCCGATCCGGGCGTGCGGGCGGCGGCGCTGGACGAGGTGGATCCGGTCGTCGTGCTCGGCGGCGGCCAGGACCAGCGCGCGGGTGCGGTCCTCGCTGTCGTCGTCGATCACCCACAGGTGGGCCTCCGGGGCGGAGCGCCGCAGCCCGTCGAGGGTCTGGGTGACGACGGCCTCCTCGTCGCGGCAGGGGATCAGCAGGTGCCACTGGAAGGCGGCCGGCTCGCCCGGCTCGGCGGGCCGGTTGTGCCGGAAGGCGTGCCGCGAGCCGGCCCAGTAGAGCAGGAAGCGGCCGAACACGAGGAGCATGTAGCCGAGGAGCAGCAGCGAGAGCAGCTCGGCGGCCCAGACGACACCGCTCCGATGGATCAGGAGGGACTGGCGCAGGGCGTCGGGCATGAGGCTGTACTCCTGGCGATCAAAGGTGATGTGGCTCCCTGGGGTGCGAATCGATGCTTCATTGCCGTCCGAGCTCGCGGAATCAATAGTAAATCGGGTGAATCGGAAAGTCCGGGCAAAGTGGTGGTTCTCACCCCGTCGGGAGCGCGCGGCGCCGCTCCGTAGACTGTGGTCGTGAGCGACAAGGCCGACCCGAACCCGTACACCCTCCGCCCCGCCGACGGCGGCTCCGCAGACGTCCTGCGCGACGTCGAGCTGGAACTCTCCAAGCGCTGGCCGGAGAACAAGCTGGAGCCCTCGCTCGACCGGATCGAGGCGCTGATGGACATCCTGGGCCAGCCCCAGCGGTCCTTCCCCTCGATCCACATCACCGGCACCAACGGCAAGACCTCCACCGCCCGGATGGTCGAGCAGCTGCTCAACACCTTCGAGCTGCGCACCGGCCGCTACACCAGCCCGCACGTGGAGTCCGTCACCGAGCGGATCACCCTGGACGGCGCCCCGATCAGCCCCGAGCGGTTCGCCGAGGTCTACCGGGACATCGAGCCGTACGTGCGGATGGTCGACGAGCGCGAGCCGGTCGCGATGTCCTTCTTCGAGGTGCTGACCGGCATGGCCTACGCGGCCTTCGCCGACGCCCCGGTGGACGTCGGCGTGATCGAGGTCGGCATGGGCGGCTCCTGGGACGCCACCAACGTGATCGACGCGGCCGTGGCCGTGATCACCCCGATCTCGCTGGACCACACCGACAAGCTGGGGGAGACCACCGGCGAGATCGCGGTCGAGAAGTCCGGGATCATCAAGTCGGGCGCCGTCGCGGTCGTCGCCCAGCAGCAGCTGGACGCCGCCCAGACCATCCTGCGGCGCGCGGTCGAGGTGGACGCCACGGTGGCCCGCGAGGGCATGGAGTTCGGAGTGATCCGCCGTGAGGTCGCCATCGGCGGCCAGCTGGTGACGCTGCGCGGGCTCGGCGGCGAGGAGTACACGGACGTCTTCCTCCCGCTGCACGGCGCCCACCAGGCGCAGAACGCGGCGCTCGCCCTCGCGGCGGTCGAGGCCTTCTTCGGCGTCGGCGGTGCGCGCGGCGGGCAGCTGGACGCGGACAAGGTGCGGCAGGCCTTCTCCGGCGTCGCCTCGCCGGGCCGCCTGGAGGTCGTCCGCCGCAGTCCGACGATCGTCCTGGACGCCGCGCACAACCCGGACGGCGCCCACGCCACCGTCGCCGCGATCGGCGAGTCCTTCGGCTTCACCCGGCTGGTCGGCGTGATCGGCACCAGCGGCGACAAGGACGTGGCCGGCCTGCTGGAGGCCTTCGAGCCGATCCTCGCCGAGGTCGTCATCACCCAGAACTCCACCCACCGCGCGATGGACGCGGACGCGCTCGCCGTGCTCGCCGTCGAGATCTTCGGTGAGGACCGCGTCCAGGTCGAGCCCCGGCTCGACGACGCCATCGCCGCCGCCGTCACCCTCGCCGAGGAGGACGGGGACCTCGGCGGCGCCGGGGTGCTGGTCACCGGTTCGGTCATCACGGTGGGCGAGGCCCGCCTGCTGCTCGGGAGGAAGTGACGATGAGGACGCTCTGCTCCTCGACGCTGATCGGCGAGGCACTGCTGGCGATGTTCGCCGGACTGGTGGCGATGCAGCTCTCCGACGTGCCGACCGCCACCGTCTGGACCGTGACCGGCATCGCGATGGCGCTGTGCGTGCTGCTCTGCGGCATGATCACCCGCCCCGGCGCGGTCGCGATCGGCTGGGCGCTCCAGCTCGGCCTGATCGCCAGCGGCTTCGTCCTGCCGACCATGTTCGGCCTGGGCGTCGTCTTCGCCGGGCTCTGGTGGTGCTCGGTGCACTACGGCCGCAAGATCGACGAGTTCAAGGCCGCCCGCGCGGCCGCCCAGGCGGTCCCGGCCGGGTAGCCCCGGCCCCGCCCGGACCCGCTGCTCACGCAAGGTAACCTCTGCCGTAGTCGCACTCCGCACCGCGAACCGGGTGCGCGCCGAACCGATTTCCCAGGAGACGCACCGTGTCCCAGCGCACTCTCGTCCTGCTCAAGCCCGACGCCGTCAAGCGAGGCCTGGCCGGCGAGATCATCAGCCGCATCGAGCGCAAGGCCGGCTGGCGGCTCGCCGCCGTCGAGCTGCGGACCTTCGACCGGGCGACGCTGGAGCAGCACTACGCGGAGCACGTCGGCCGCCCGTTCTACGAGCCGCTGCTGGAGTTCATGACCTCCGGCCCGTCGATCGCGCTGATCGTCGAGGGCGAGGAGGTCGTCCCCGGCATCCGGATGCTGGCCGGTGCGACCAACCCGCTGGAGGCCGGTGCCGGCACCATCCGCGGCGACTACGCGACGATCACCCGCGAGAACCTGATCCACGCCTCCGACTCCCCGGAGTCGGCCGAGCGCGAGATCAAGATCTTCTTCCCCGCGCACGCCTAAGCACCACCCAGGGACCTTCGGGTGCCCCGGCCGGGACCATTGGCCCGGCCGGGGCATTCTTATCGTGAAATAGGGAACTGGGGACGCCGACACGGCGTCCCAATGCTCGGAGAAGCGATCACGCTCCGGACAATGGACGGTATGCCCCACGTCGACGTCCGTACTGGCCGGCGTGACTACGATGGACGCGACTCATGGGCCCGGTACGGCTGGTCAGCTGCTCTTCGCCCACGCCGCGGGCGCGCTCTCTCGTCCACCCCCCGCAATGACTCCGAGCCCGGGAAGGCACCTACACCCCATGGCAACCAACCTGTCGTTCATCGGCCGCGACCTGGCGATCGACCTCGGAACCGCCAACACGCTGGTGTACGTCAGGGGCAAGGGGATCGTCCTCAACGAGCCGTCCGTGGTCGCGGTGAACACCAACACCGGCGGCATCCTGGCGGTCGGCGCCGAGGCCAAGAAGATGATCGGCCGCACGCCGGGCAACATCGTCGCCATCCGCCCGCTCAAGGACGGCGTGATCGCCGACTTCGAGATCACCGAGCGGATGCTCCGCTACTTCATCCTCAAGATCCACCGCCGCCGCTACCTGGCCCGCCCCCGGGTCGTGGTCTGCGTTCCCTCGGGCATCACCGGGGTCGAGCGCCGCGCCGTGATCGAGGCCTCCTCGCAGGCCGGCGCGCGCCAGGTGCACATCATCGAGGAGCCGATGGCCGCCGCGATCGGCGCCGGGCTGCCGGTCCACGAGGCCACCGGCAACATGGTCGTCGACATCGGCGGCGGCACCACCGAGGTGGCCGTGATCTCGCTCGGCGGCATCGTCACCGCCCAGTCCATCCGGGTGGCCGGCGACGAGCTGGACAACGCCATCGTCCAGCACATCAAGAAGGAGTACTCGCTGCTCCTGGGCGAGCGCAGCGCCGAGCAGATCAAGATGAGCATCGGCTCCGCCTTCGCGCTGGAGGGCGAGAAGGACGAGCACGCCGAGATCCGCGGCCGCGACCTGGTCAGCGGCCTGCCCAAGACCGTCGTCATCTCGGCGGCCGAGGTCCGCGAGGCCATCGACGAGCCGGTCAACTCGATCATCGACGCGGTCAAGACCACCCTCGACCAGTGCCCGCCCGAGCTCGCCGGCGACGTCATGGACCGCGGCATCGTGCTCACCGGCGGCGGCGCCCTGCTGCGCGGCCTGGACGAGCGGCTGCGCCGCGAGACCGGCATGCCGATCCACATCGCCGAGAACCCGCTGGACTCCGTCGCGCTCGGCTCCGGCAAGTGCGTCGAGGAGTTCGAGGCGCTCCAGCAGGTACTCGACGCCCAGCCGCGCCGTTAGCAGAACCGTCAGACCTGTAGTCAACTGAACGGCCCCCGCCCGGGCCCACAGCCCGGGTGGGCGGCCAGGTACGAAGGGGCAGTACCAGCACCGTGAGGGACACACGAGAGAGCCGGCTGCTGCTCATCCTGCTGGTGGCCGTCGCCTTCGCGCTGATCACCGTGGACATCAAGGGCGGTGAGAGCTCGCCGCTCGGCGGAGCCCGGCGCGCCGCCGCCGGTGTCCTCGGCCCGGTCGAGCGCGGCGCCGCCACCGCGGTCGACCCGGTGGCCGACACCGTCCGCGCCTTCCGCGACGCCGCCGGCCACAGCGGGCGCACCGACCAGCTGGCCCGCGAGAACACCGAGCTGCGCCAGAAGCTGGCCTCCTCCGACATGGCCGGCGGGCGCACCAAGCAGCTCGACGACCTGCTGCGCACCGCGGGCTCCGGCGGTTACACCGTCAAGGCCGCCCAGGTGATCGCGATCGGCCCGGCCCAGGGCTTCTCCTGGACCATCACCATCGACGCGGGCAGCGACGACGGCCTGGCCCGGGACATGACGGTGATCAACGGTCAGGGCCTGGTCGGCCGGATCACCACCGTCGCCCCGACCACCTCCACCGTCCTGCTCGCCTCCGACCCGGGCTTCAGTGCCGGGGCCCGGCTGGAGGGCACCGGCGAGATCGGCTTCGCCTCCGGTGGCGGCACCAGCGCCATGAAGGTCTCCCTGCTCAACGGCAAGGCCCAGGTGAAGGAGGGCGACCGGCTGGTCACCTTCGGCTCGCAGAGCGGCCGCCCGTTCGTGCCCGGGGTCCCGGTCGGCAAGGTGGTCCAGGTCGAGGCGAACCCCGGCCAGCTGACCAAGACCGTCCTGGTCGAGCCCTTCGTCCAGTTCACCCGGCTCGACCTGGTCGGCGTGGTGGTGGTGCCGCCGCGCACCGACCCGCGCGACGCCGTCCTGCCGCCGGCGCCGGCCGCCCAGGGCCAGGCCCCGGCCGCGCCGGCGCCCGCCGCCCCGGCCGCCGCCGTCCCGCCCGCCAAGACCACTGGGGGGAACTGAACCATGCGCCTCGCCCGCATCCCCGTCACCGCCGTCCTCGTCCTGCTCGGCCTGATCCTCCAGGTCAGCGTCTTCGGGCGCCTCCAACTCCCGGGCGCCACACCGGACATACTGCTCCTCGTGGTGGTCGGACTGGCCATGGTCTACGGGCCGACCGGCGGCTGCCTGGTGGGCTTCGCCGCCGGACTGCTGGCCGATCTCGCGCCGCCGTCCGACCACGCGATCGGCCGCTACGCGCTGGTGCTCTGCCTGATGGGCTACGCCGCGGGGCTGCTGCGCCCCGACCACGGCCGGCAGCGCTCGGTCTCCAGCGCGCTGCTGGTGGTGGCCGCCGCGGCGGTCGCCTCCACCCTGCTGTACGCGATGGTCGGCGCCCTGGTCGGCGACACCGCCGCCCGCCACGTCGGCCTCGGCAGCCTGGTGCTCACCGCGCTGCTGTACGACCTGCTGCTGGCGCCGTTCGTCGTCCCGGTGGTGATGCTGATCGGCCGCCGCTTCGGGCGTGACCCGGTGGCCGCCGCGGCCGGCGACGACGAGGGCGGCCCCGGACTGGGCACGCTGTCCCGCTACCGCACCACCCGTGAGGCGTCGTCCGGGCCGTCCTACAAGAAGCGGCGCTCGCTCGGCTTCGCCAAGCGGCCGTAGCCCCCGGCCCCGCCCATGAATCCCGGAACCCCGCACTCTGGAGCGCACGAGACGTGAGCAACATCCCCGAGACCGGCCGCACCCGGCGGGTGACGATCCGTCTGGTGGTTCTGCAGATCCTCGTGCTGTCGCTGCTCGCCACCCTCGGCGGCCGGCTCTGGTACCTGCAGATCCGCAACGCCAGCGTCTACACGGCCAAGGCGACCGGCAACCACATCCGCGAGGTGGTCGAGCCGGCCGTGCGCGGCGAGATCCTCGACGCCTCGGGCCGCATCCTGGCCGGCAACGAGACCCGGCTGGTGGTCTCGGTCAGCCGCACCTCGCTGCTGCAGCAGAAGGACGCCGGCAAGGCGGTGCTGGGCCGGCTCGCCGAGGTGCTCGGCATGCCGGCCAAGGACGTCCAGGAGAAGGTCCGGCTGTGCGACGCCAAGACGCCGCAGCCCTGCTGGAACGGCTCGCCGTACCAGCCGATCCCGGTCACCAAGGAGGCGACCACCCAGCAGGCGCTGCAGATAATGGAGCGCCGCGAGGACTTCCCCGGGGTCACCGCGCAGCCCACCGCCGTGCGCCACTACACCGGCGTCGAGGGCGCCAACATGGCCCAGGTGCTCGGCTACCTCTCGCCGGTGACGGACGAGGAGGTCAGCAAGACCGCCGACAAGGCCGGCCTGGACCGCTACCTGCCGGCCGACCAGATCGGCCGCGCCGGGCTGGAGTCGGTGTACGACCGCGATCTGCGCGGGACGGCCGGGATCACCAAGCTGGAGGTGGACAACCTCGGCCGGGTGATCGGCAACGCCGGCATCGTCGAGCCGCAGACCGGCAACAACCTGGTGACCAGCGTCGACGCCCGGGTGCAGAAGGTGGTCGAGGACAACCTGCTGCAGGCGATGAACGACGCCAGGAAGACCTTCGACAAGGTGACCAACCGCAACTACGAGGCCGACTCCGGCGCCGCCGTCGTCATGGACGTGCACACCGGGCGGATCGTGGCGATGGCCAGCGCGCCGACGTACGACCCCAACCTCTGGCAGGGCGGCATCTCGGGCAAGGACTACCAGGCGCTGACCAGCAAGGACTCCAACTTCCCGCTGCTGAACCGGGCCATACAGGGTCAGTCCGCCCCCGGCTCGACCTTCAAGGTCATCTCCACCACCGCCGCCGTGCAGGCCGGCTACTCGCTGGACGGCACGTACCCGTGCCCGAAGAGCCTGACCATCGGCGGCCGTGAGTTCAAGAACTTCGAGAGCGAGAACTTCGGTTCGATCACGCTGGAGAAGGCGCTGGAGGTCTCCTGCGACACCGTCTTCTACGGGCTGGCGTACGACCAGTGGATGAAGGACGGCGGCATCAAGCCGAAGAAGGACACCGCGGACTGGTTCTACAAGACCGCGCACCAGTTCGGCCTCGGTGCCAAGACCGGCATCGACCTGCCCAGCGAGGTCCCCGGCCGGGTGCCGGACCGGCAGTGGAAGCAGTCCTTCTACGACAACAACAAGGACGCCTGGTGCCGGCAGGCGGAGAAGGGCGGCAACACCTTCTCCGACCAGATCGCCCGGGAGAACTGCGTCGACGGCTACCAGATGCGCGCCGGTGACTCGGTCAACTTCGCGATCGGCCAGGGCGACACCCTCGTCACCCCGATCCAGATGGCCCGGATCTACTCCGCGCTCGCCAACGGCGGCACGTTCTACCGGCCGACCGTCGCCAAGGCGGTGATAAGCCCGAGCGGGGAGCTCGTCCGCGAGATCGCCCCGCACGAGGACGCCAAGTTCCCCGGCGACCAGAAGCTGCTGAGCTACATCGACCAGGCCACCGCGGGCGTCGTCACCGGCGGTACCGCCGCCTGGAAGTTCACCGGCGCCGGCTGGCCGCAGGGCAAGATCGAGCTGCACGCCAAGACCGGCACCGCCGAGGTCGAGGGCAAGCAGACCACCTCGTGGCTGACCACCTACAGCGACGACTACGCGGTCGTGATGACGATAAGCCAAGGCGGCACCGGTTCCGGCGGCTCCGGCGACGCGATCCGCCGGATCTACCAGGCGCTGTACGGCGTGGACGACAAGGGCAACATCGACACCGGCAAGGCGCTGCTGCCCAAGCCGCAGGCCGAGCTGCCGAAGTTCAACCCGGACGGCACCGCCATCCTCAAGCCGGCCGGCTACACCGCCGCCGACGGGGGCCAGGGCGTGACCGGCGGCTCGCCGCGGGTCTTCCTGGACCCGGCGCAGCCGGCCGGCCCGCCCATCGCGCTCACCGCGGTGGACGCCCACGCCGTCGAGCCCAACCGGAGCACCGGAAGGAGCCGGGCATGACCTCCTACGGCTCGTACCGCCAGCTGCGGCTCGCCCCGCAGCGCAGCGGGGTCTCCAAGGCCCTCGCCAAGGACTCCCCGCTCTGGCGGATCGACTGGATACTGCTGCTGGCCGCCATGGTGCTGTCGCTGGGCAGCTCGCTGCTGGTCTGGTCGGCCACCCGGGGGCGGGACTCGCTCACCCACGGCGACCCGCAGTACTTCCTGTTCCGCCACCTCACCAACGTGGTGATCGGACTGGTGCTGTGCGCGGTGGTGATAGGGATAGGGAGCCGGCGGTTCCGCACGGTGGTGCCCTTCCTGTACGTCGCGGTGATCCTGCTGCTGATGGCCACGCTGAGCCCGCTCGGCTCGACCATCAACGGCCAGCACTCCTGGATCCAGCTCGGCGGGGGCTTCTCCGTCCAGCCGGCCGAGTTCGCCAAGCTGGCGATCGTGCTGGCGATGGCCGTGGTGCTGTCCGACCAGGTGGACGCGGGGGAGCGGGAGTTCCCCTCGCACCGGGCGGTGTTCCGCGGGCTGGTCTGGGCCACGCTGCCGATGGCGGTCGTGATGCTGATGCCGGACGCCGGTTCGGTGATGGTGATGGCCGTCATCGTGCTGGGCATCCTGCTGGCCTCCGGAGCGGCCAACCGCTGGGTGTTCGGACTGATCCTGGCCGGGGTCGGCGGCTGTGTGGCGATCTGGAAGCTCGGGGTGCTGAGCAAGTACCAGATCGACCGGTTCGCGGCCTTCGCCAACCCGGCGCTGGACCCGTCCGGGGTGGGCTACAACACCGCCCAGGCCCGGATCGCGATCGGCTCGGGCGGGCTCACCGGCAAGGGCCTGTTCCACGGGACGCAGACCACCGGGCAGTTCGTGCCGGAGCAGCAGACCGACTTCGTCTTCACGGTGGCCGGTGAGGAGCTGGGCTTCCTCGGCGCGATGGCGATCATCGTGCTGCTGGGCGTGGTGCTCTGGCGGGCCTGCCGGATCGCCCGGCACGCGACCGACCTGTACGGCACCATCGTGGCCGCCGGGGTGGTGGCCTGGTTCGCCTTCCAGGGCTTCGAGAACATAGGGATGTGCCTGGGCATCATGCCGGTGGCCGGCATCCCGCTGCCGTTCGTCTCCTACGGAGGGTCGTCGATGTTCTCGACCTGGGTGGCGATCGGGCTGTTGCAGGCGGTGCAGAGCCAGCGGCCGATAGCGGCCTGAGCGTACGGGTGTGCCGGCGGGGCCGGTCCGGAGTCACCCTCCGGACCGGCCCCGCCGCGTTCCTCCGCTCCCCGCCGCCGCTCCCCGCCGCCGGTCCCTGCCCCGGCCCCTGCCACCTGTCTCCGCTTCCGGTCCGGTCACCGGCGGGGCAGGCACGCGGCCGCCGCGAGCACGGCGCGGGTCTGGTGGGCGGTCTGGACCTCCACCGGCACCCAGCGGGCGCCGAAGCGGTGGCGCAGCTGGTCCAGGCTCCCGGCGACGATCCCCTGCGCGCGCTCGCGGGCCGCGTCCACCGCCGGGCCGCCGGTGTCCGCCAGCAGGCGCAGCAGCACCGAGGCCACCCGCAGCGGGATCCGCGCGGCGGCCAGCCCGGCGGTGGTCACCCGGGAGACGGTGAGCGGCTGGGCGCACCACTGCTCCAGCCACTCGTCGGCGACCGGCGGGCAGACCGCCAGCGTGAACTCGGCGGCGCGCACCAGCGGGCCGTACGCCCGGCGGGTGTGCGGCGGGACGTGGACGAGCAGGCCGGACAGCTCCTCGGCGCGCTCCCGCAGGGCCCGGGCGGCGGCGGCGACCGCCTGCCGGACGGCCGGGTGCGGGCGGGCGTCCCCGACCGGGTCGACGGCCCACATCGGCACCTCCAGGACGGCCGTCACCCCGCCGTGGCGGCCGGCGTACGACCAGGTGGAGAGCTCGGGCTCGTCCGGGAGCGCCCGCGAGAGGCCGGTGCCGCCGGGCGCGGGCATCAGGTACGTCCCGGGTGCGGGGCTGGCCCAGCCGACCGCGTCGTAGGAGTCGACGTCCAGCGGGATGCCGCCGCGCTCCGCCGAGCGGCCGAAGCGCTCGGACAGGCCCGGGACGGGGCCGGTGAGCTGGACGAAGGCGCCGCCGAAGTCCACCCCGTGCAGCGAGCACTGGAGGAACGGCCGCAGCTCGTCGATCAGGCCGGTCAGCGCCAGGCTCTCCGGCATCGGCGCGCGGTCGGCGTCGGCGGGCGGCAGCAGCTCGGGCTGCTCCTCGAAGGACGGCCGGTAGAAGTGCTCGTAGTGGCGGCGCATGGTGAGCGGACCCTCCAGCCAGCCGGCGTTGAGCGCGGCGCCGTCCGGGTCCAGGCAGGGCAGGATGTGCCAGGAGACGCCCGGGCGGGGCGGGCGGTCCAGCAGCCGCTCGGCCAGCCGCAGGGCGCTGGCGACGCCGACCGGTTCGTTGGGGTGCGGACCGCCGACCACCAGGACGGCGTCCGGGCCCTCGTCGACGGAGAGCAGCAGCAGCGGGCGCCCGGCCCGGGAGCGGCCCACCTCCCGCAGTCGGCAGCGGTCCGGGTGGCGCCAGGCGAGCCGCCGGGCCGCCGCCTCGGCGCGGGCCACCGTGGGGTAGCGGTCCGCCTGCTCGGGCGCGGGGTGGCAGTGCGGCACCCGCCGGCCGGTGTCGGTCATGTCCGGAGGCCGGTGTCGGTGCCGTCGTGCATGGTCAACTTCCTTGTCCCGATGGCGTGCAGGGCCTCCCGGCGGAGCCCTGCCAGTAGCGCATGGGCCGTCCGGGGCTGTCAACAACCGGTCTGCCGGGTTCCGGGAAGCCGGCCGGGGGCCCGCGGCCGGCCGGACCCTCCCCGGATTCGGCTACCCTTGAGGGTCACCCCTCCCAGCCGTCGCCCACCACCCCGACCGGGTCCGATGCGAGCGACACCTCTCAACGTCGTAAGGGTTCCTAGTACATGACTGTCGAATCGGTCTTCCCACGCCTGGAGGCCCTCCTCCCGCACGTCCAGAAGCCGATCCAGTACGTCGGCGGCGAGCTCAACTCGACCGTCAAGGACTGGGACGCCTGCGACGTCCGCTGGGCGCTGATGTACCCCGACGCCTACGAGGTCGGCCTGCCGAACCAGGGCGTCATGATCCTCTACGAGGTGCTCAACGAGCGCGAGGGCGTGCTGGCCGAGCGCACCTACAGCGTCTGGCCGGACCTCGAGGCGCTGATGCGCGAGCACGGCGTCCCGCAGTTCACCGTGGACGCGCACCGGCCGGTCAAGGCCTTCGACGTGTTCGGGCTCTCGTTCTCCACCGAGCTCGGCTACACCAACATGCTGGCCGCGCTCGACCTGGCCGGCATCCCGCTGGAGGCCCGCGACCGGACCGAGGACGACCCGATCGTGCTGGCCGGCGGCCACGCCGCGTTCAACCCGGAGCCGATCGCCGACTTCGTCGACTGCGTGGTGGTGGGCGACGGCGAGCAGGCCGTGCTGGACATCACCGGCCTCGTCCGCGGTTGGAAGGAGGAGGGCCGCCCGGGCGGCCGCGAGGAGCTGCTGCTGCGCCTGGCGCGCACCGGCGGCGTCTACGTGCCCCGGTTCTACGACGTGGAGTACCTGGCCGACGGCCGGATCGCCCGTGTGGTGCCGAACGCGCCGGGCGTGCCGTGGCGGGTCTCGAAGCACACCGTCATGGACCTCGACGAGTGGCCCTACCCCAAGCAGCCGCTCGTCCCGCTCGCCGAGACCGTGCACGAGCGGATGTCCGTGGAGATCTTCCGCGGCTGCACCCGCGGCTGCCGTTTCTGCCAGGCCGGCATGATCACGCGCCCCGTGCGGGAGCGAAGCATCACCGGCATCGGCGAGATGGTGGAGCGCGGGCTGAAGGCCACCGGGTTCGAGGAGGTCGGCCTGCTGTCGCTGTCCAGCGCCGACCACACCGAGATCGGTGACGTCGCCAAGGGCCTGGCCGACCGCTACGCCGAGGACAAGATCGGCCTGTCGCTGCCGTCCACCCGGGTCGACGCCTTCAACATCGACCTCGCCAACGAGCTCAGCCGCAACGGGCGCCGCTCGGGCCTCACCTTCGCCCCCGAGGGCGGCAGTGAGCGCATGCGCAAGGTGATCAACAAGATGGTGTCGGAGGAGGACCTCATCCGCACCGTCTCCACCGCGTACGGCAACGGCTGGCGTCAGGTGAAGCTGTACTTCATGTGCGGCCTGCCCACCGAGACCGACGAGGACGTGCTCCAGATCGGCGAGATGGCGAAGAACGTCATCCAGAAGGGCCGCGAGGTCACCGGCCAGAACGACATCCGCTGCACCGTCTCCATCGGCGGGTTCGTGCCCAAGCCGCACACCCCGTTCCAGTGGGCCCCGCAGCTGTCCGCCGAGGACACCGACGCCCGCCTGGCCAAGCTGCGCGACTCCATCCGCGGCGACCGCAAGTACGGCAAGAACATCGGCTACCGCTACCACGACGGCAAGCCCGGCATCGTCGAGGGGCTGCTCTCCCGCGGCGACCGCCGGATCGGCGCCGTCATCCGGGCGGTCTACGACGACGGCGGCCGTTTCGACGGCTGGCGCGAGCACTTCTCCTACGACCGCTGGATGGCCTCGGCCGAGAAGGGCCTGGCCGGCACCGGCGTCGACGTCGACTGGTACACCACCCGCGAGCGCACCTACGAGGAGGTGCTGCCCTGGGACCACCTGGACAGCGGCCTCGACAAGGACTGGCTCTGGGAGGACTGGCAGGACGCCCTCGAAGAGGTCGAGGTCGAGGACTGCCGCTGGACCCCGTGCTTCGACTGCGGCGTCTGCCCGCAGATGGACACGTCCATCCAGATCGGCCCGACGGGCAAGAAGCTCCTGCCGCTGACGGTCGTCAAGTAGCACGCGGCACGCCATGCGGGGACCCCGGCCGGACGCTCCGGCCGGGGTTTCGCGCATCCGCGCTGACCAGGGGCGGAGCGAAGGGGGTGCGCGGGCGCGTACCCTTTGAGTGACAGAGTCCGGAGGGTGGCGCGTTGGTGCCACGCCGGACGGGGACAACTGACTAAGGACTGAGCGACCCTGGCACGCCGTACGCCCGACGGTCCTCCGCCCGCGCCGACGGTGCAGCGGATCCGTCTCCGCTACACCAAGCGCGGCCGGCTCCGCTTCACCAGCCACCGCGACTTCCAGCGCGCCTTCGAGCGCGCCCTGCGCCGGTCCGCCGTGCCGATGGCCTATTCGGCCGGCTTCACGCCGCACCCCAAGGTGTCCTACGCCAACGCCGCTCCCACCGGAGTGGCGAGCGAGGCGGAGTACCTGGAGATCGGCCTGGCGGCCTTCCGCGACCCGGAGGAGCTGCGCGCGCAGCTGGACGAGTCGCTGCCGAACGGCCTCGACATCATCGACGCGGTCGAGGTCCGGACGCCGAACTTCGTGGAGCGCCTGGAGGCCTCCGAGTGGCAGGTCCGGCTGGACGGTGTCACCGGGCAGGAGGCGGCCCGCGCGGCCGCCGCCTTCCTCGCCGAGGAGCGGGTCGAGGTCGAACGCCTCACCAAGAACGGCGTGCGCGTCTTCGACGCGCGCGGCGCGGTGGCGGCGCTGGAAATCCTCTCGCCGCAGGTCGACAGCGGTGCGGACACGGAGGGCGAAGGGGCCCGCGATGTTCGGACCGGCCGCGCCTGTGCGATACTGCGCCTGGTAGTACGACACGCCACACCCGCCGTACGACCCGACGACGTATTGTCCGGTCTCCGTGCGACGGCTGACCTGGCGCCGCCGGTCCCCGCAGAGGTGACCAGGCTGGCGCAGGGGCCGCTCGACGAGGAGACCGGCACGGTGACCGACCCGCTGGCGCTCGACCGCGCCGCGGCCCCGGCCGGCCCTGTGGCCGCCGGCGAGCCGCGCGCAACCGCGTCCGCCTAGCGGGCGGAGGCCTGGTCCAGTGCCTCACTGGACCCGTTGGTCCTCCAGGCCCCCGCGGCTCCCCAGGGGAGCGAGCGTCGTCGAAGCACAGGCCGGCCTCTTGCGGCCCGCCGACCCGGATGGTCGGTGGGCCCGAGGACCCCGTCCGGGAGCCACCCGGGGTTGGGGGACGGCGCAGCTTGGGAAAACCTCAGAAGACTGGTCAGACCAGAAGACTTTCGACACCCCGCCGCGTGCGGGGCGCCGAGCGAGACTACGAGCCCCTGTGCGGCCTCGCGTCCGCACGGCGGCACCAGGAAAGGGTCCGGCCCGAGCATCCTCGTGATGCCGGCCGGCCACCGGTGCCCTGCCGTGCCCGGATACGGAGCCCGGGGGCCTGACGGGAGATCCACCCGCATGCTCGATAACACCGATCCGCAGCAGACTGCGGCAACGGAACCGAACGAGAACACCGTCGCCACCGGCGACGGAACCACCGGCGAGGGCGCGTCCGCCGCGCCGCCGCGCCGCCGCCGCAGGGCGGTGTCCCGCCCCGCGGGCACCCCGCAGGGTGCGGCCGCCGACACCGCCGAGACGGTGATCGCGGCCGAGGCGCCGGCCGCCGAGGCCCCCGCGGAGGCGCCGGCCGCCGAGCCGGTCGCCGAGAAGCCGGTCCGGGCCCGCCGGACCCGCAAGCGCGCCGAGGCGCCCGCCGGGGCGCCGGAGGCCACCCCGATCGTCGTCACCGCACCGGCCGTCGCCGAGGCGCCGGCCGCCGAGGCCCCCGCCGTGGAGGCGCCGGCCGCCGAGCCGGTCGCCGAGAAGCCCGTCCGGGCCCGCCGGGCCCGCAAGCGTGCCGAGGCGCCGGTGAGCGCGCCCGCCGCTGCCGAGGCACCCGTCGAGACCCCTGCCGAGGCTCCGGCCGAGGCGCCCGCCGCCGAGGCCGCCCCGGTCGAGGAGGCCCCGGCCGCACCGGCCCGCCGCCCCCGCCGCCGCCGCGTGGTCGAGGCCGCGCCGGTCGTCGAGGAGACCCCGGTCGAGGAGCCCGCCGCCGAGGAGGAGCCCGCCGAGGAGGAGGCCGCGCCCGTCGCGCCCGCCGCCGAGCCGGAGCCCGCCCCGGCCCCCGCGCCGGTCGCCGAGGCCGAGCCGACCCACCGGGTGCGCCGCCGTGCGGTCCGCCCGTCCACCGCCATCTTCCAGGCCCCGGTCTTCCAGGAGCCGGCGCCCTACACCGCGGCGTCGGCCCCGGCCCCGGCCGCCGCCCCGGCTGCCGCGGCCGCTCCGGTCGAGACCCCGGCCCCGGCCGAGGCCCCCGCCGTGAAGACGTCGGAGGAGGACGAGTACGAGTACAGCGGCGTCGGCCGCCGTCGTCGTACCCGCACCCAGGTGCGGGTGCAGACCCCGGGCCGCCGCAAGTCCGGCGGCGCCGCCGCCGCGCCCGCCGCCGCTCCCGTCGCCCCCGCCGCTCCGGTGGTCGAGGCCCCGGTCCAGGCGCCCGCCGTCGTCGCGGCTCCGGCCGCCGTCGAGGCCCCCGCCGCCGGCCCCGAGGCCGAGGACGAGTGGGAGGACGGCCGTCCGTCGCGCCGCCGCCGCCGGGGTGGCCGTCGCCGCCGTCGTGGCGAGGCCGAGGAGTTCGAGGCCGAGGCCGTCGAGACCGAGCAGCCCGTCCAGGAGCCGGCCGCCGTCGAGGACGAGGAGGACGAGGACGACGACGAGCTGTCCGCCGGCCTGGCCTCCTCCCGCCGCCGTCGCCGTCGCCGCCGTCGCAGCGGTGAGGCCGGTGCGACCGAGGCCGCCGAGACCACCGAGGACGGCGTCCGCACGGTGGTGAAGGTGCGCGAGCCGCGCCGCCGCTCCACCGAGCCGTCGTTCGACCCGGACGAGGTGCAGTCCATCAAGGGCTCCACCCGTCTGGAGGCCAAGAAGCAGCGCCGCCGCGAGGGCCGCGAGCTGGGCCGCCGCCGGGTGCCGATCATCACCGAGGCCGAGTTCCTGGCCCGCCGCGAGTCGGTCGAGCGCGTCATGGTGGTGCGCCAGAACGGCCAGCGCACCCAGATCGGCGTCCTCGAGGACGGCGTGCTGGTCGAGCACTACGTCAACAAGGAGCAGGCCACCTCGTACGTCGGCAACGTCTACCTGGGCAAGGTCCAGAACGTGCTGCCGTCGATGGAGGCCGCCTTCGTCGACATCGGCAAGGGCCGCAACGCGGTGCTGTACGCCGGTGAGGTGAACTTCGGCTCGCTGGGCGGCCACGGTGGCCCGCGCCGGATCGAGTCGGTGCTGAAGTCCGGCCAGTCCGTCCTGGTGCAGGTCTCCAAGGACCCGATCGGCCACAAGGGCGCCCGCCTGACCAGCCAGATCTCGCTGCCCGGCCGCTACCTGGTGTACGTGCCCGAGGGCTCGATGACCGGGATCTCGCGCAAGCTGCCCGAGAACGAGCGGGCCCGCCTGAAGCAGATCCTGAAGAAGATCGTCCCGGACGACGCGGGCGTCATCGTGCGCACCGCCGCCGAGGGGGCCTCCGAGGAGGAGCTGACCCGCGACGTCCAGCGCCTCCAGCAGCAGTGGGAGGAGATCCAGAAGAAGGCCGCGACCGGCAACGCCCCCGCGCTGCTCTACGGCGAGCCGGACATGACCGTCCGGGTCGTCCGCGACATCTTCAACGAGGACTTCACCAAGGTCATCGTCTCCGGCACCGAGGCGTGGAACACCATCCACGACTACGTCTCCAACGTGGCCCCCGACCTGGCCGAGCGCCTGCAGCGGTGGACCTCCGAGGTGGACGTGTTCGCCACCTACCGGATCGACGAGCAGCTGATGAAGGCGCTGGACCGCAAGGTCTGGCTGCCCAGCGGCGGTTCGCTGGTGATCGACCGCACCGAGGCGATGGTCGTCATCGACGTCAACACCGGCAAGTTCGTCGGTCAGGGCGGCAACCTCGAAGAGACCGTCACCCGCAACAACATCGAGGCGGCCGAGGAGATCGTGCGCCAGCTGCGGCTGCGCGACCTCGGCGGCATCATCGTGATCGACTTCATCGACATGGTGCTGGAGTCCAACCGGGACCTGGTGCTGCGCCGCCTGCTGGAGTGCCTGGGCCGGGACCGGACCAAGCACCAGGTGGCCGAGGTCACCTCGCTGGGCCTGGTCCAGATGACCCGCAAGCGGGTCGGCCAGGGCCTGCTGGAGTCGTTCTCCGAGCCGTGCGTCCACTGCAACGGGCGCGGCGTGATCGTGCACATGGAGCAGCCGAGCACCCACGTCCACACCGGTGGCGGCCAGGCCGTCGCGGCGGGCGAGGCCGGCTCGGGCAGCGGCAAGCGCCGGCGCCGGGGCAAGGGCGGCGCCGCCCAGGACGAGGCGCAGGCCGCGATCGAGGCCGGCACCGAGGTGCTGGAGCACGAGGAGGTCGAGGGCCAGCTCGCGATCGAGGTGCCGGTGGCCGAGGTCGAGGCCGAGGCCGAGGTCGTCGTCGAGCCGGTGACCGAGCCGGCGGCCGTCGAGGAGACGGCCCAGCCGAGCCTGGTCGAGATCCCCGCCGCCACGGCGGCGCCGGCCGGCCGCACCCGCCGCCGGGCGGTGCGCAAGGCGACGGCTCCGGCCGGCGCTCCGGCCGAGGCCGAGATCGTGGTGCTGCAGGCCCGTGCCGACGCGGCGCTGCAGGCGGCCTTCGCGGCCGCCGAGACGCCCGGGGAGACCCCGGCCGAGGCGCCCGCGGAAGCCGTCGTCGAGACGCCCGCCGAGGCCTCTGCCGAGGCGCCCGCCGCGGCCGGGCCGGTGGCCGAGGAGACCGAGGCGGCTCCCGCCGAGGCCGCCGCGACCGAGGAGCCCGCCGACGAGGCGCCGGCCCCGAAGAAGCGGGCCGCGCGCAAGACCGCGGCGAAGAAGACGGCCGCCAAGAAGACCACGGCGGCCGCCGCGAAGAAGACCACCGCCCGCAAGACCGCCACCAAGCGGACGAGCGCGGCGGCCAAGAAGGCCGCGGCCGCCGAGGGTGATTCGGCAGCCGAGTAGTGCCCCGGTCCGGGGCGGGCGCGAGTCCGCCCCGGACCAGGACGGCCCGGTTTGCCCCGAAGGCGGCCGGTCCGTATTCTTGACCCTCGGCGTGTCTACGCCGCGCTCCCGAGCACATCACCTTCCGGGCGCCTCGTCAGAGGAGTCGGGGAGAGGCCCCTGTGTCCGTACCCAGGCGGCTGGCATCTGGAGCTCCGACCGAGTTAGGAAAGTAGGTACCGCATGTACGCGATCGTTCGCGCAGGCGGCCGCCAGCACAAGGTCGCCGTCGGCGACGTGCTGGAGATCGACCGTATCGAGGCCAAGCCGGGTGACTCGGTGGAGCTCTCCACCATCCTGGTCGTCGACGGTGACGCTGTCACCTCCGACCCGTGGGTGCTGGCCGGCGTGAAGGCTCACGCCGAGGTGGTCGACCAGACCAAGGGCGAGAAGATCGTCATCCTGCGCTACAAGAACAAGACCGGTTACCGTCGCCGCCAGGGTCACCGCCAGCAGCACACTGCTGTGCGGATCACGAGCATCGACTCCGTCAGCAAGTAAGGGGATAGCGAGATGGCACACAAGAAGGGCGCAAGCTCTACCCGGAACGGCCGTGACTCGAACGCCCAGCGCCTCGGCGTGAAGCGCTTCGGCGGCCAGGTCGTCTCGGCCGGCGAGATCATCGTCCGCCAGCGTGGCACCCACTTCCACCCGGGCGCCAACGTCGGCCGTGGTGGCGACGACACCCTGTTCGCGCTGGCCGCCGGTGCGGTGCAGTTCGGCACCCGTCGCGGCCGCAAGGTCGTCAACATCGTGGCCGTCGAGGCCTGAGTCCGACAAGACTCACAATGAAGGGTGGGCCGGAATGATCCGGTCCACCCTTCATGCTTTACAGCAGGTCAACACTTTCTTCGCACTGGAGGCACACCCATGACCACCTTCGTGGACCGCGTCGAGCTGTACGTCGCCGCGGGTAACGGGGGCCACGGCTGCGCCTCCGTGCACCGGGAGAAGTTCAAGCCGCTGGGAGGCCCCGACGGCGGGAACGGCGGTGAGGGCGGCAGTGTCATCCTCACCGTGGACGCGCAGATCACCACCCTGCTGGAGTACCACCACTCGCCCAAGCGCAAGGCGACCAACGGCAAGCCCGGCGCGGGCGGCCACCGCACCGGCGCCGAGGGCCAGGACCTCGTCCTGTCGGTGCCGGACGGCACCGTCGTCATGGACCGGCAGGGCAACGTCCTCGCCGACCTGGTGGGCCACGGCACCAGCTTCGTCGCCGCCGCCGGCGGCCGCGGCGGCCTGGGCAACGCGGCGCTCTCCTCGGCCCGCCGCAAGGCGCCCGGCTTCGCGCTGCTCGGCGAGCCGGGTGAGGCCCGTGACATCGTCATGGAGCTCAAGTCCGTCGCCGACGTGGCCCTGGTGGGCTACCCGAGCGCCGGCAAGTCCTCGCTGATCTCGGTGCTCTCCGCCGCCAAGCCGAAGATCGCGGACTACCCGTTCACGACCCTCGTCCCCAACCTCGGCGTGGTGACCGCCGGCGACACCGTCTACACCGTCGCCGACGTGCCCGGCCTGATCCCGGGCGCCAGCCAGGGCCGCGGCCTCGGTCTGGAGTTCCTGCGGCACGTCGAGCGCTGCTCGGTGCTGGTCCACGTGCTGGACTGCGCGACCCTGGAGCCCGGCCGCGACCCGCTGACCGACCTGGAGACCATCGAGGCCGAGCTGGCCCAGTACGGCGGCCTGGAGGACCGGCCGCGACTGGTGGCGCTCAACAAGATCGACGTCCCGGACGGCCAGGACATCGCCGACCTCACCCGGGCCTCGCTGGAGGAGCGCGGCTACCGCGTCTTCGAGGTGTCCGCCGCCTCCCGCAAGGGCCTGCGCGAGCTGAACTTCGCGATGGCGCAGATCGTCGCCGAGGCCCGGGCGGCCAAGCCGCTCGAGGAGTCCACCCGGATCGTGCTGCGGCCCACGGCCGTCGACGACGAGGGCTTCACCATCACCGAGGAGGACGGCGCCTACCGCATCCGCGGCACCAAGCCGGAGCGCTGGGTCCGCCAGACGGACTTCTCCAACGACGAGGCCGTCGGCTACCTCGCCGACCGGCTGGCCCGCCTCGGCATCGAGGACAAGCTCTGGAAGGTCGGCGCCCGGGAGGGTGACACCGTCATCATCGGCCCCGAGGAGAACGCCGTCGTCTTCGACTGGGAGCCGACCATGGCCGCCGGTGCCGAGATGCTCGGCCGCCGCGGCGAGGACCACCGCTTCGAGAGCCCGCGCCCGGCGGTCGACCGCCGCCGCGAGAAGCAGAAGGGCCGGGACGCGGCGGAGTCCGAGTTCCTCGCCTTCGAGGCGCTCTCCAGCGGCCGCCAGGCGGCCGTCGAGGGCGACGACGAAGAGGAGTAGGACCGGCCGGTCCCGACCCGCGTGACACCGCGGCCCCGTCTCCTTCCGGAGGCGGGGCCGCGGTCCTTTTCCGGGCTGACGAAACGTCACATCGGCCGGGGCGTGGGCGGCTTGCGACGGCGGGCCGGCCCGGGGGCGGCCGGCGGGGGCGCCGCCTCGCGCCGGGACCGGCGACGGCGCGGCGGGCCCGGGGCCGGGGCGGGTCCAGCCGGTGAAATCCCCTGCGGCCGAGCTGCGCCGATCGCGTAGATTGCGGGGGTAACGGCCGGGCCCGGGCCCGCCGTACCCGCACCACACCGGAAGGGCGTACAGCGAGATGAGCGAGGACTCACTGCGGGAGGAGGTCCTGACCGCGCGGCGGATCGTCGTGAAGGTCGGCTCCTCCTCACTCACCACGGCGGCCGGCGGCCTGGACGCCGACCGGGTCGACGCCCTGGTGGACGCGCTCGCCAAGGTGCGCAGCGGCCCGGAGGCCCCCGAGGTCGTCCTGGTCTCCTCCGGCGCCATCGCGGCCGGCCTGGCCCCGCTGGGCCTGGAGCGGCGGCCCAAGGACCTCGCCCGCCAGCAGGCCGCCGCGAGCGTCGGCCAGGGCCTGCTGGTCGCCCGCTACACCGCCTCGTTCGCCCGGTACGGCATCCGGGTCGGCCAGGTGCTGCTGACCGCCGAGGACGCCAGCCGGCGGGCCCACTACCGCAACGCCTACCGGACGCTGGACCAGCTGCTGGCGATGGGCGCGATGCCGATCGTCAACGAGAACGACACCGTCGCCACCGCCGAAATCAAGTTCGGTGACAACGACCGGCTGGCCGCGCTGGTCGCCCACCTGGTCCGGGCCGACCTGCTCGTCCTGCTCTCCGACGTGGACGGCCTCTACGACGGCGACCCGAGCCGCCCCGGCACCAGCCGGATCGCCCAGGTGGCCGGGCCGCACGACCTGGACGGCGTCTCGATCGGCAGCGCGGGCAAGGCCGGGGTGGGCACCGGCGGCATGGTCACCAAGGTGGAGGCGGCCCGGATCGCCACCGGCGCCGGCATCCCGGTGGTGCTCACCGCCGCCAGCCGGGCCGCCGACGCGCTGGCCGGCCGGCCCACCGGCACGCTGTTCCTGCGCACCGGCAGCCGCTCCTCCGACCGGCTGCTCTGGCTGGCCCACGCCAGCAGCCCGCGGGGCGCCCTGCACCTGGACGAGGGCGCCGTCGCGGCGGTCGTCTCCGGGGGCGCCTCGCTGCTGCCGGCCGGGGTCACCAAGGTCGACGGGGAGTTCGCCGCGGGTGATCCGGTGGACCTTCTTGGCGAAAACGGCCACATCGTGGCGCGCGGACTGGTCAACTTTGATGCGAGGGAGTTGCCCCGGCTGCTCGGCCGGTCCACCCGCGACCTGGCCCAGGAGTTCGGTGCCGCGTACGAGCGCGAGGTCGTCCACCGGGACGATCTGGTCGTCCTGCGCGGCTGACCGGCCTGGAGGAGCGGCGGCGACTGCGCACGGGGTGCAGGCCCCGCCACGGGCGAGGAGGGGCGCAGCCGTACGCGCCGGGCCGAGGCCGGCGGGTACGACGACACGAGATCGCCGAACAGGAGGCCGCCGGTGGAACGCAGGCGCGAGGCAGCGCTGACCGGAGGAACGGCGGGCCGGCGGCTGACCAGCATCGGCGGCGGGCGCGGGGCCGACGCCCCGGCCGAGCCGTCCGGTCCGCCGCCGCAGGAGCCCGGCGCGGTACGCAGGCTCCGGCCGGAGCGGCGGGACGAGGGCGAGCCGCCCGCGGTGCCCGAACAGGCCCGGCTCTGGCACGTGGTGCTGAGCGTGGCCGGGCAGACCACCCCGCTGTCCGCGCTGCGGGCGGGGCTGGAGCGCCTGGCGCACGACCACTCGTTCTTCCTGACCGCCCGCTACGCGGCCGACCACGCGGAGATCCGCTACTGGGAGCAGGCCCGGGACCTGCACGACGCGGCGGCGATCGCGCTGCGGCTCTGGGGCGAGCACAAGGTGACCGCGAGCCTGCCGCCGTGGGAGATCGTCGGGCTGGAGGTGGTCGACCGGGCGACGTACCACAAGCGGGTCGCCGAGGGCTTCGGCGATCCACCGCCGCACCTGGGCGGGGTGCACCCGTACTGATGGTCCGGGGCCTCGGCCCGCCTCCGGGGTGCCCCGGCCCGGTTCGGCTCGCTCGGCCGGGTGTCGGGGCCTCGGCCCGCCTCCGGGGCGCCCGGCCGGTTGCCGGGCCCCGGGTGGTGTCTCACCGGCCGAAATACCCCGCGGGTGGCGTCCGCGCAGTCGCTACCCTTGGCGCATGACCAGCGACCTCGCCACCGCCGACAGCCCCGTCCTCGCCGTAGCGCGCCGAGCCCGGGAGGCCGCCGCCGTGCTCGCCCCGCTGCCGCGTCGGGCGAAGGACGCCGCGCTGGCGGCGATCGCGGACGCCCTGGTGGCCCGGAGTGCCGAGATCACCGCCGCCAACGCCGAGGACGTCGCGCTGGCCCGGGAGGCGGGCACCGCCGAGTCGGTGATCGACCGCCTCACCCTCACCGACGAGCGGATCGCCGCGATCGCCTCGGACGTCCGGGACGTGGCCGGCCTGCCCGACCCGGTCGGCGAGGTGGTGCGTGGCTACACCCTGCCCAACGGCCTGGACGTGCGGCAGGTCCGGGTCCCGCTCGGCGTGGTCGGCATCATCTACGAGGCCCGCCCGAACGTCACCGTGGACGCCGCCGCGCTCTGCCTGAAGTCCGGCAACGCGGTGCTGCTGCGCGGCTCCGCCTCCGCCTACCGCTCCAACACCGCGCTGATCGCGGTGCTGCGCGACGCCGTCGTCTCGGCGGGCCTGCCCGCCGACGTGATCCAGCTCGTCCCGGGCGAGAGCCGGGACTCCGTCCAGGAGCTGATGCGCGCCCGCGGCCTGGTGGACGTGCTGATCCCGCGCGGCGGAGCCTCGCTGATCCGTGCCGTGGTCGAGGGCTCGACGGTGCCGGTGATCGAGACCGGGACGGGCAACTGCCACGTCTACGTGGACGCCGAGACGGACCTGGCGATGGCCGTCGGCATCCTGCTGAACTCGAAGGCGCAGCGGGTCAGCGTCTGCAACTCCGCCGAGACCCTGCTCGTCCACCAGGACGTCGCGGAGGCCTTCCTGCCGCTCGCGCTGGCGGCGCTGGCGCAGGCCGGGGTGACGGTGCACGGCGACGACGCGGTGCTCAAGGCCGCCGAGGGCTCGGCGGCCACCGTGGTGCCGGCCACCGAGGCGGACTGGGAGACCGAGTACCTCTCGTACGACCTGGCGGCCGCCGTGGTGCCCTCGCTGGAGGCCGCCGTCGCGCACATCCGCCGCTGGTCCTCCGGCCACACCGAGGCGATCGTCACCACCTCGCAGGCCGCCGCCCGCCGTTTCACCCAGCTGGTCGATGCGACGACGGTGGCCGTCAACGCCTCGACCCGGTTCACCGACGGCGGTGAGTTCGGTTTCGGCGCCGAGATCGGCATCTCGACCCAGAAGCTGCACGCCCGCGGCCCGATGGGCCTGCCGGAGCTGACCAGCACCAAGTACATCGTCACTGGTGACGGGCACGTCCGGGGCGAGGCGACGCAGACCGTGGGCGGCGCTGCCGACGCCGGCTGAGCCGGCCGGGAGCCCCGGGCGCCCGCCCCGCGTCACACGAGTGACGGACCAAGTGCGAGGAGCCACAGACAAAACGCCCGACCGGTAATACGCTGAATCCGTGGCTGACGATGTGGGGGGCTTGCCGTACCCCGACGGCGCCGACCACGGTGGTGCGGACGACGAGTTCGCCACCGTGGTCTTCGATGAGGCCTTCGTCCGGTCCGCCGCCGTGCACGAGCCGACGGCCAAGGAGCGGCAGCTCGCCGCCGCCGAGGCCCGGTTCGAGCCGGACGCGGTGGCGCCGGGCTGGGCCTATGACGTCCCCGCCGGTGACGGGGTGCCGCTGGAGCTGCGCCCCTACCCGAGCGGGCTGGACGACGACCGCCTCTACCCCGATCCGTGGTCGGGCCCCGGCCGGGTGGCCGGGCGCCGGTCCGGGCGGTGGGGCCGGGACAGCGTCTACGACCCGGTCCGGGCGCGGCGCGGGCGCTACGTCGCCCAGCAGCGCTGGCACCGGCCGGTGGCCTGGGTGCTCGCCGTGATCATGGGCGTGAGCCTGGTCGCGGTGGCGGTCGCGGCCGTCTACCAGGGCGTGGGCGGGGCCGGCGGCGGTACGCCCCGGCGGCCCGACTCCGGGAGCAGCAGCGCGGGGGTCGATCCGGCGCCCTCGTCGGCCGAACCGTCGCTCGTGGTCACCGCGCCGGCGGGTTGAGGCGCTGATCCGCGGGTTCTGCGCCGGAGTGCGCCCGGGGGCGTTCGCGTGCCGGTGTTCCGGCTGCGGAGTGCTCCCGGGAATCTCTGCGAACACCCTCGTGGCCGGGCGCGGATGCGGCTTACCCTGGTGTCATGGGTGACCCGCGAGAGCCTCCGGAGGGTGCGCCCGACGGTGGTTCCGGAAGCGATGACGAGTACCGGTCCGTCGTCTTCGACGAGTCGTTCGTCCGGGCTGCCCGGATCCAGGAGCTCTCCGCCCGGGAGCGGCTGGCGAGCTCGTTCGGCCGGGCGACCCGCCCGCGCATCCGGCTCGGTCCGCTGGGGACCGTGCCGCGGCAGGCGCTCGCCCTGCTGCTGTTGATCCTGCTGGCCTTCTCGGCCGCCGTGTACTTCGGCATCAGCACGCCGAACCGGCAGACGGCCCGCCCCGAGGGCAGTCAACTGACCGTCAGTCTGGTGGCGTTGAGCCCCGCTTCGGCGGTCCGCGCGGTCGCCGACCCGGCCGCCCCGTTCGCCGCGCTGCCACCCGGCTACAGCGACGGCGCCATCGGCCTGGGGACGCCCGCCGGGGCCGCCACCGAGCACTTCAGCAAGATCGAGGTGACCAAGGCGCTCGACACCGTCCAGCGCTACCTGGTGGCCTCCTCGCTGGCGCCGACGGCCCTGATCCAGGGGGCGACCGCCGATGTGCGGGCCTTCGTGACGCCCGGTGAGCAGGCGCAGTTCGACGCCGGCGCCGCGCAGCCCGTCGACGACCGCCACCACGCGCTGACCGGCTGGGTGGTCCGCTTCGACCCGGCGCAGGTCGCGCTGGCCGCCGACAGCGTGAAGGTGGCGGGAGCGATGCGGATCGACGAGGCGGACAGCACCACCCTGCAGATCACCACCGACCACACCTTCGTCTACGCGCTGAAGTCGGCCGGGGCCCCGAGCGGTGCGCCGGTGACCCTGGAGACCGTCCGGCGGCAGCTGACCTTCCAGTTCGACCGGCTCGACCTGGCCGCCGCCCAGCTGCGCCTGGTGGACTCGGTGCTCCAGGCCGGGCCGGTGTCCTGCGGCAGCTCGCTGGCCGGACACGTGCAACCGCTGCTGGCGGGGGCGGACGCCGACCGGGCGGCCGGTGCGCAGCCGATCGATCCGGGCAACCACGCCCGCCCGGCCTGGCAGGTCTGCGGGGTGCTGGCGGGCAGCTGACGCCGTGCCGCGGGGGCCGCGGTGCCGCGGCCGTCCGGGCAGCCGGGGCGCCGCGGTTGCGCGGACGGGCCGGGCCCGGGGACGCCGACGGCTCCCGGCGGGGGAGCCGGGAGCCGCGGGCGGGGCGGGATCAGTCCTCGTCGCGGGGCGCCGAGGATCCGTTGGTGCGGGTGGCGCCGGTGAAGGTGTCGCGGAGCTTGCCGCCGACGGTGGCCGCGCCACCGGCGACGTCGCGGATCAGACCCATCAGCGGGTCCTTGCTCTCCTTCACCGACGTCGTGTAGTGGTCGGCGGCGGCCTTCCACTGCTCGCCGACCGAGGTGTCGGCGTCGTCGCTGCGGCGCGGGTAGGCGCCGGCCAGGATCGAGCGGTACTCCTCGCTCTCCGCCCACTTCTTCAGCTTGGCGACCCGCACCACCGCGAACGGGTGGCTCTGCGGCAGCACCTGCAGCAGCTTGAGCACGCCGTCGCGCAGGTCCCCGGCCTTGTCGTACTCCTCGGCCTGCTCCAGGAAGGCGTCGACGTTCATCTCGGCCAGGTTGTGGCCGCCGGCCAGCTTCATCAGGGCCCGCATGGAGGCCTGGAGGTCCTGCCCGGCGAGCAGACCGGCCCGGTCGCAGGAGAGCTCGGCCTTGCGGAACCACTCCTTGAGCGCGGTCACGATCGCCATGATCGCCAGGTTGCCGAGCGGCACCCAGGCGATCCGGGCGGCGATGTTGGTGAGGATCAGCAGCATCGTCCGGTAGACCGCGTGGCCGGACATCGCGTGGCCGACCTCGTGGCCGATGACGGAGCGCAGCTCCTCCTCGTCCAGGAGCTCGACCAGACCGCTGGTGACCACGATGATCGGGGTGTCGATGCCGATGCAGTAGGCGTTGACCGTCGGGTCCTGGGAGACGTAGAGGTCCGGGACCTTCTCCAGGTCCAGCACGTACGCGGCGTCGCGCACCATCTCGTTCAGCTCGGGGAACTGCCGCTCGGAGGTCTTCACGGCGGTGGCCAGGAACATCAGCCGGATCGAGCGCTCGGAGACCAGCCCGGCGAGCTTCTTCAGGACGTCGTCGAAGCCGGTGAGCTTGCGCAGCGCGACCAGGGCGGAGCGGTCCGCCGGGTGCTCCCAGGCCCGGGTGGAGATCTCCGGGAAGCGCTGGCGGCGCCGGCTCGGGGTCTTCGAGGTCGTATCGGTCATGGTGTGAGTACCCTCCTGGTCGACGGCGGCCCCGGCAGCTGGCCGGCCCCCGCTGGTCTTCGCCTGCAACGACTGTCTGTGCAACGTCCGTGGTTGCGTACTCGTCCCCGCGCTCACCCTACGCGGCGCGGACGGCGCCGCAGGGGGCGGTGACCGGCGCGGGTGTGAGGCCGGTTTACCCTGAATGCCCTGGAGAGCCGAGACCAGACCTGGCCGCGGTACCGAGCAGTCCGAGGAGCCCGCAGATGTCCACCGACGCCCTTGTCAGCCTGGCCGGTCCGATCTCCACGGAGAACGGTCCGGGGCTGTTCCTGCGGATCATCGTGGTGGCCTCCTTCGTCGGTGTCGGCCTGCTCGCCTGGGTCCTGCTGCGGGCCGGCCGCAACAGCTGAGCGGCCCGCGGACGGGCCCCGCCGGGCGCGCCGCTCACGCCGGATCAGACGCGGTGGGCCGCCGAGCGGTTGCCGTGTCGGCACCCGTACGATGACGGGTGGGCCCTCACCGGCCCGCACACCCCTGGTCCGTCACCCGAGCCGAGAAGGTCCGCCGACCATGAGCACTGCCGCCGCACTTCCCGTCCTGAACCTGCTCGCCTCCGAGGGCGAGGGGGGCAACCACGACAGCCTCAACCCGTACCTGACGGGTGGCGCCGCACTGTTCGTCCTGCTGCTGCTGCTCTACGTCACCACCCGCTTCAACCGGGACCGCTGAGCCGCGACGATCCCCGCCGGGGCGGCCAGGGGAGCGTCCGGCGGGAGCGCCGGCCGCTCCCTCACGCGTCCTCCGGGCGGCCGCCACCCGGGCGTTCCCGCACCGTAACGGGCGTCGCGTAAGGTGTGGCGGCATGGGAGAGCAGGCCGGGAATCCCGGCGGACCGGTACCGGTGAAGAAGCGGCTCGGCGTGATGGGCGGCACCTTCGACCCGGTCCACCACGGGCACCTGGTCGCCGCCAGCGAGGTGGCGAGCGCGTTCCACCTCGATGAGGTGATCTTCGTTCCGACCGGGCAGCCGTGGCAGAAGACCGACCGCCAGGTGACCCCGGCCGAGGACCGCTACCTGATGACGGTCATCGCCACCGCGGAGAACCCGCAGTTCTCGGTCAGCCGGATCGACATCGACCGCGAGGGCCCGACGTACACCGTCGACACCCTGCGCGACCTGCGCGCGCTCCACCCGGACGCCGACCTCTTCTTCATCACCGGCGCCGACGCGCTCGCGCAGATCCTCTCCTGGCGGGATTCCGAGGAGCTTTTCTCGCTCGCCCACTTCATCGGCTGCACCCGGCCGGGGCACACTCTTTCGGACGCCGGGCTTCCGGTGGGCGGGGTCTCCCTGGTGGAGGTCCCGGCGCTGGCCATCTCCTCCACGGACTGCCGCAACCGGGTCGCCAAGGGCGAACCGGTCTGGTACCTCGTCCCGGACGGCGTGGTCCGCTACATCGACAAGCGGGCGCTCTACGCGCCGCACCGGACCTGATCCCCGGAGGGGCCGACGGATGACCGATCGCAGGGGACAGCAGGACGACTGGTCCACCGGGCAGTACCAGCAGCAGTACCCGCCCCAGCAGCAGGGCGGCTACGAGCAGCAGTACGACCAGTACGGGCAGCCGGTACCGCCGGCGCAGCCCTACGGCCAGGACCAGTACACCGCCTACCAGGGGCAGGGCCAGGACCAGTACCAGCAGGCGTACCAGCCGTACGAGCAGCCGCAGCAGGGCGGCGGCTACGACCAGCAGGGCGGCTACGGGCAGCAGCAGTACGACCAGTACGACCCGTACGGGCAGCCGGCGGCGCCCGGCGGGCAGGCGTACCAGCAGCCCGGCGGCTACCCCGACGCCTACCAGGGGCAGGGCCAGGACCAGTACCAGCAGGCGTACCAGCCGTACGAGCAGCCGCAGCAGGGCGGCTACGGGCAGCAGCAGTACGGGACCGCGCCGCAGCCGGTGGTCACCGAGCCGGAGCCCGAGCGGGCCGCCCCGGTGCCGCCGCGCCCCCGCACGCCCCGGCCGGCCCCCGCCGAGGCGGCGCCGGCCCGGCCCGCGGCGCCGTCCGAGCAGGTCGGCGGGAGCCGCGCGGCCAAGGCCGCCGGCGCCGGCAAGGCGTCCAGGGACGACTACCCCACCGGTGAGTTCACCTTCGTCGACGAGGAGGCGGAGGAGACCGAGGACGTCATCGACTGGCTGAAGTTCGCCGAGTCGCGCAGCGAGGTGCGCGCCGAGCGCCGCCGCAAGCTGCGCACCCGGCTGATCGGCGCCGCCGTGGTGCTGGCCCTCGCGGCGGCCGGCGCCGGCGGCTACCTCTGGCTCACCGGCGACAAGCAGACCGCGGCGACCGCCGCCGGCCCGCGCCAGGTCAACGTGGTGCACCTGCGCGACCTGCAGGGCAAGGTCTCCAGCGCGCTGCTGGTCAACGACGCCGCAGGGCACAAGGGCACCGTGCTGCTGCTGCCGGACACGCTGCGCCTGCCGGGCCCGGGCGACCCGCCGGTCACCTCCGTCGGCCAGGCGATGGACAGCATCGGCCCGTCCGCCACCCGCGACGCCCTGACCACCGTGCTGGGTGCCCCGGTGGCCGGCACCTGGCGGCTCGACACGCCCTACCTGGAGCTGCTGGTCGCCCAGCTCGGCGGCGTCCGGGTGGACACCAACGCGGAGACCCACGAGGGCGGCAAGCCGGACGGCAAGCTGCTCTCCGCGGCGGGCAAGAACACCCTGCTGAGCGGAAAGGCGGCCGTCGCCTACGCCACCCTGCAGGCGTCCGGCGAGGGCCGGGACGCCCAACTGGCCCGGTTCGGCCAGGTGATGGACGCGGTGATGCGGACCATGCCGACCGAGTTCAAGGACGCCAAGGACGACGTGCACCGGATGAACGCGGTGCTCGACCCCTCGCTGCCGGAGGACGCCCTGGCCGGAGTGCTGGTCCAGCTCGCCCAGCAGGCGAAGGACGGCCACCTCGGGACCACCGCGCTGACCGTGAAGCCGGACGGCACCCTGGACGAGGCCGGCGCCGGCCAGCAGGTCAAGGACGTGCTGGGCGGCACGCTGAAGTCCGCGACCTCGGCCGACGCGCCGTCCCGGGTCTCGATCCAGGACGCCACCGGCAACGACCAGGCGGCCGCCGCCGCACAGGTCCAGGTCGTGAACGCGGGCCTCACCTTCATCCCCGGCGGGGCGAAGGTGGCGCCGCAGGCGACCAGTGAGATCCGCTACACCGACGACGCCCGGCAGGCCGCGGCGAAGTCGCTGGCGATCAGCCTGAACCTGCCGGAGACGGCCGCGAAGAAGGTCGCCGACGCGCAGAACGCCGACCTGCTGGTCGTCCTCGGCAAGGACTACCAGCCGCCGAAGGCGCCGTAGACCCGCGCGGGACCGCCGGGGAACGGGCGGCGGAGCGTGCGGCGGAGCGGTCCGGATCGTGGCACGGCGGCGGGTGGGCGCGGGAAACGGTTCCTGGGCCACCGGGGCGGCGTGAGATCCTGGAAGGCGATGCCCGGCCGAGTGCCGGGCATCGCCCCCAAGCCGCCGAGCCGGAAGAACATCGTGACCGCCACCGAGCACAGCCAGGAAATCATCAACGTCGCCGCCCAGGCGGCGGCCGACAAGCTGGCGCACAACATCATCGCGTTCGACGTCAGCGACGTGCTGTCGATCACCGACGCGTTCCTGATCGCCTCCGCGAACAACGACCGCCAGGTCAAGTCGATCGCCGAGGAGATCGAGGACAAGCTGCGCGAGCAGCTGGACATCAAGCCGGTGCGCCGCGAGGGCGAGCGCGACGGTCGCTGGATCCTGCTCGACTACCTGGACATCGTGGTGCACGTCCAGCACTCCGAGGAGCGCTCCTTCTACTCCCTGGACCGGCTCTGGAAGGACTGCCCCGAGCTGCCGCTGCCGGCCGACGCGCTGGCCTCCCGCAACCGCCCCGACGCGCACACCGACGAGGCCGGCAACGCCCTCGCCCCGGCCGAGGTCGCCCCGGCCGACAACTTCGGCGCCGAGGACTACAGCTGAGCCGGGAGGCGCGGGGCCCGCGCATCGTCTTCTGGCGGCACGGCCAGACCTCCTGGAACCTCGAATCGCGGTTCCAGGGCACCACGGACATCGAGCTGACCGGCCAGGGCGTCCTGCAGGCCCAGCGGGCGGCCCGGCTGCTCTCCGGCCTGCGCCCCGACCTGCTGATCTCCTCGGACCTCCAGCGCGCCCGGCGCACCGCCGAGGAGCTGGCCAGGATCACCGGACTGGACGTGCAGCACCACGAGGGGCTGCGCGAGACCTACGCCGGCTCCTGGCAGGGGCTGACCAACGCCGAGATCCGGGCCCGCTTCCCGGAGGAGTACGCGGCCTGGGCGCAGGGCGAACCGGTCCGGCGCGGCGGCGGCGAGCTGTCCACCGAGGTCGCCGACCGTTCGGTGCCGGTGGTGCTGGACGCGGTCGGCAAGCTCCCGGAGGACGGCACCCTGGTGGTCGTCAGCCACGGCGGCACCATCCGCACCATGCTGGGGCAGCTGCTCGGCCTGGATCCGGCCCTCTGGGAGTGCTTCGGCGGCCTGTCCAACTGCTGCTGGTCCGTGCTGGGCCGGGGAGCGCGCGGCTGGCGTCTGCTGGAGCACAACGCGGGCACCCTGCCGCAGCCGGTGATCGGCGACGACACCTGATCGGGGCGACCTGATCGAGGGCGATGCCCGACCGGCGACGGCCGAGCGGTCTACGGGGGTGGATTTCGCAGTTCCGGGCCTGACCAGTTAGAGTCTTCCTCGTTCGCACGGAAGAAACGCGGCCCGGAAGGGAAGCGGGAAATCCGGTGAGTGCGGGGCTGTAGCTCAGTTGGTAGAGCGCTTGCATGGCATGCAAGAGGTCCGGGGTTCAATTCCCCGTAGCTCCACTCCGCACCTGCGGTCCGCGAGGGCCGTGCGTGTCGCGGGGCTGTAGCTCAGTTGGTAGAGCGCTTGCATGGCATGCAAGAGGTCCGGGGTTCAATTCCCCGTAGCTCCACAGACCGGCGAAAAGGCCGCCACCCATCGGGTGGCGGCCTTCGCGTTTCCCGGCCGCTCGGCTGGGCTTCCGGCCGCACGGTGCCGGAGCCGGGCCGGCCGCTCAGGAGTGGCAGCTGTTCAGCCAGCCGCCGGGCGGCAGGGCGGCGAGCTCCTCGATCCGCGTGCGGTCCGCCGGCCCCTCCGGGAGGTAGACCACCACATAGGTCTCCGGCACCCCGGGCAGCGTCAGGTACGAGGCGTTGAGCCGCAGCACCCCGACCTCCGGGTGCCGGAACACCCGCAGCGAGGTCTGCGGCGGCGCCACCTCCTGCCGGGCCCAGAGGTCCCGGAACAGCTCGCTCTTCGCCGACAGCCCCTGCACGTGCTCCTCCCAGGCCGGCTCGCCGACGTGCTTGCCGTACGCGGCCCGCAGCACCGCCACCATCCGCGGCAGCGCCTCCGAACGGTTCAGGAACGGATTGCAGCAGGGCGGCATCAGGAGCGTGCACCAGATGCTGTTGAACCGCCCGCTGGGCGTGGCGGTCCGGTTCGTCCCGAACAGCGACTCGTACGACCGGTTGAACATCAGCACGTCGAACCGGGTGTTGGAGACCGCGGCCGGCAGCGGCGCGAGCGCGTCCAGGATCGCCTGGGTGGACGGGTCGAGGACCGGCGGATCGGGCTGGGCGCTCGGGCTCGCGGCCACCCCGGCCAGCCGGAACAGGTGCTCGCGCTCGGTCTCGTCCAGCCGCAGCGTCCGGGCCACCGCCGCCAGCACCTGCGCGCTGGCGTTGATCGGCCGCCCCTGCTCCAGCCAGGTGTACCAGGTGACGCCGACCCCGGAGAGCTGCGCCACCTCCTCCCGGCGCAGCCCCGGCGTCCGGCGGCGCAGCCCCGGCGGCAGGCCGACCTCCTCCGGGGTGACCCGGGCCCGGCAGGCCTTGAGGTAGCCGGCCAGCTCGGTGCGGCGGCGGTCCTGCCGGCGCGGTCCGACGGCGAGGGCGGTGCGGTCGTCCAGGACGGTCATACCCGCCATCGTGCCGCACACCGGGCGGGCTATACAGGTGCTGCCAGTACCAGGATCGGCAGGCTCTAACCACCAGTACCGGCCGCGCAGCACGCTGGGAACATGACGGACCTTCAGATCCGGCCCGGCGTGGCCGGCGGCACCACCACCAGCCCGGCCACCAGGCCCCGGCTGCTCCTCGCCCTCCTGCTCTGCGGCCAGTTCATGGCCGTCCTGGACGTATCCATCGTCAACGTCGCGGTACCGACCATCCGCACCGACCTGCACGCCTCCGGCGCGGCCCTCCAGCTCGTCATCGCCGGCTACACCATCGCCTACGCGGTGCTGCTCATCACCGGCGCCCGGCTGGGCGCCCGCTACGGCTACAGCCGGCTGTTCCAGCTGGGCCTGGCCGCCTTCACCGCCGCCTCGCTGGCCTGCGGCCTCGCACCGGCCACCGGCTGGCTGATCGCCTTCCGGCTGCTCCAGGGCGCGGGCTCGGCCCTGATGGTGCCGCAGGTGATGAGCCTGCTGCAGCAGACCTTCACCGGCGCCGCCCGGACCAGGGCGCTCGGCCTCTACTCGGCGGTGCTGGCCGGGGGCCTGGCGATCGGCCAGGTGCTCGGCGGCGTCCTGGTCAGCGCCGACCTGTTCGGGACGGGCTGGCGCCCGGTCTTCCTGGTCAACGTGCCGATCGGGCTGGCGCTGCTGGCCGCCGGCGCCCGGCTGCTGCCGAGCCTGCCGGGCGACCGCGGGCGCGGCTTCGACCTCCCCGGCCTGGTGGTGCTCGGCGCGGCCCTCGGGCTGCTGGTGGTGCCGCTGGTGCTCGGCCACGAACTGGGCTGGCCCGCCTGGGGCTGGGCGATGCTCGCCGGCAGCGCGGCCCTGTTCGCCCTGTTCGCGGCGGTCGAGCGGCGGATCGCCCGGCGCGGCGGGCAGCCGCTGATCACCGGCCGGGTGCTGCGGGCGGCCGGACTGCGCCCGGCGGCCGGGGCGATCTTCATGATCATGGCGGCCTTCGCGGGCTTCCTGTTCGCCTTCGCCCTGCACCAGCAGTCCGGCCTCGGGCACAGCGCGCTGCGCGCCGGGCTCTGCTCGGCCCCGGTGGCGCTCGGCTTCGGGTTCTCCAGCCTGCACTGGCAGCGGCTGCCCGGCCGGCTGCACGGCATCCTGCCGCTGCTCGGCGCCGTCCTGCTGGCCCCCGGCTACCTGCTGCTCGGGGTGCTGCTCGGCGGCGGCGCGGAGATCGGCCCGACGGCGCTGCTGCTGATGACCGGTCTCGGTCTCGTCGCCGGCTGCTCGTACTCGCCGCTGTTCGCCCGGGCGCTGGGCGGCGTCGCCCCGGCGGACGCGGCGGACGCCAGCGGCGTGATGGTGACGGTCGTCCAACTGGGCCAGGTGGTCGGGGTCGCGGTGCTCGGCTCGGTCTTCCTCGGCGGGGTCGATCTGCCGGCGGCGGCCCCCGACTCCGGGCACGCCCTGCTGGTGACCACCGCCGCGATCGCGGGCATCGTCGGCGTCGGCGCGGCCTTCGCGGCCCGCACCCGTCCGACGGCCGGGTAGTACCTCCGGTAACGGATTCGTGGAGCACCCCTTCGACCGTGTAAAGTAGTCGATGTCGCCGAGGGAAACCGAAGGAAACCTTCGGTGACACCGCAGGTCAAGGGGCTGTAGCTCAGTTGGTAGAGCGCTTGCATGGCATGCAAGAGGTCCGGGGTTCAATTCCCCGTAGCTCCACAGTGGTCGAAGGCCGCCTCCCGGAACGGGAGGCGGCCTTCGGCGTTCTCCGGGGCCGCCGTGGCGACCCCGCGCCGGGCGGCCCCGGAGTTTCCGAACGGCTCGGCGGCCGGCCCCGCGGGACCGCTACCGTCGTGCCATGGCCGATCTGGAGCGCAGACGCAACGAGGAGCTGGCCCGGATACTGCACCAGCTCGGCTGGAACCCGGAGCGCCTGGCCCGCGAGGTGAACCTCACCCTGCCGCCCGGCCTGGCGATCAGCTCCACCGCCCCGTACAAGTGGCGCGACCGGGGCATGGTCCCGCGCAGCCCGCACGACCAGACGGTCTGCGAGGTGCTCAGCCGCACGCTCGGCATCGCCGTCACCTACGAGCAGCTCTGGGGCCGGATGGGCGGCAACCGGGGGGCCAAGATCCTCTCGCCGCACCTGCTCACCGACCCGTGGACGGCCGACACCGCGCAGACCGCGCTGCGCGAGGCGGCCACCGACGCCGGGCCGGTCCGGCTCACCGACCTGTTCCGCGGCGCCGACCTCGACCGGGCCGCCGCCCGGCTGGCCACCCCGCCGCCACCCGTCGGCGGCGGCGAGGGCGCGCTGCGGATCGACCCCGCGCTGGTCGGGGAACTGCGGCTCTCCTACCGGAGCAAGCTGCGGCTGGAGCGGGCCTGCGGCGGCGGTCTGGTGCTCGGACCGGCCCGGGCCGAACTGGCCATGGTCGCCAAACTGCTCGAACTCGGCGGCTACGACGAGGAACTCGGCCGCGCGCTGTACGGCACGGCGAGCCGGCTGGCCCGGCTGGCCGGCTGGGCCGCGTACGACCTCGGGCACGAGGCGGCGGCCCAGCGGGCCTTCGTGGCCGCACTGCGCGCCGCGCACCTCAGCGGGGACCCCAGGCTCGGCGTGGGGGTGGTCGGCTGCCTGGTGGTGCTGGCCACCCAGGGCGGGGGCGGGCGGGGGCTGGACGCGGTCACCGCGCTCGCCGGGGTGGTGGAGGCGGCGGGGGAGGCGCTCGGGCCGGCCGACCGGGCCCTGCAGCTCGGCCGGATGGCCCGCGGGTACGGGCGGCGCGGCGAGCCCGAGGAGCTCGCGGCGGCGGCCGGGCGGGCGTTCGCGGAGCTGGGCGGGGCGCCGGGGGCGGGTGCGGGGCCGGATCCGGACGCCGACGTGGGTGCGGGCGGGGGTGCGGGTACGGGTACGGGTGCGGGCGTGGGCGCGGACGCGGACGGGGACGCCGGGCGGGCGGCGGAGGTGGCGCAGGCCCGGGCGGACCTGGCCGGCATGGTGGGGGAGGGCTACCTGTTCCTCGGCGACCACCGGCGCGCCCAGGCCCTGCTCACCGAGGCGGTGGCCGGGCTCGGCCCCGGCCGGGCCCGGGCCAGGGCGCTGCTGATGGTCCGGCTGGCCGACTCCCAGCGCCGCACCGGCCGCCTCCGGGAGGCCGCCGACACGGCCGACCGGGCGCGCGCCCTGGCCGCCGGCATGCAGTCCGAGCGGGTCGCCCGCGCGCTGCGCGACTTCGACGCGGCCTCCCGGTCGGTATCTCCGGAGGAGGCCTGATCCCCTTGCGGTACCCTGAGCCCATGCGAACCGTGCGCCTGCTCCTTAGCCGGCCGCGCTGACCAGGACCGGCCGCGCCCCCGGGGCGGGTGCCGGAGTCGGCGTGGCATCCCCTCCTGCGAGGGGCTTTTTTGTTTTCCGCCGCCTTTCGTGTCGCGCCCGGCCCCGTGCCCGGTTCGCCCACTGACATCGATGGAGCCTGAAGGACCATGAGCGAGACGACCCCTGCTTCCGGCGCGGCCGAGGCCGCAACCGAGCCGTTCCGGTACGGCGCCGCCCTGGCGGCCGAGATCGAGTCCCGCTGGCAGGACATCTGGGAGAAGGAGGGGACGTTCAGCGCCCCCAACCCGGCCGGTGACCTGGCCGACCCGACCGCCGGCGACGTCGCCGCGAAGCCGCACAGCTTCATCATGGACATGTTCCCGTACCCGTCGGGCGCGGGCCTGCACGTCGGCCACCCGCTGGGCTACATCGCCACCGACGTCTTCGCCCGCTACCAGCGGATGACCGGCCACAACGTGCTGCACACGCTGGGCTACGACGCGTTCGGCCTGCCCGCCGAGCAGTACGCGGTGCAGACCGGTACCCACCCGCGGGTCTCCACCGAGGCCAACATCGCCAACATGCGCCAGCAGCTGCGCCGGCTGGGCCTGGGCCACGACCCGCGCCGCTCGATCTCCACGATCGACCCGGAGTACTACCGCTGGACCCAGTGGATCTTCCTGCAGATCTTCAACTCCTGGTACGACGAGGAGGCCGGCCGGGCCCGCCCGATCGCCGAGCTGATCGCCGGCTTCGCGGACGGCTCGCGCGAGGTGCCGGGCGGCAAGGCGTGGTCGGAGCTGTCCGCCGCCGAGCGCGACGAGCTGCTGGGCGAGTACCGGCTGGCCTACTCCAAGGAGGTGCCGGTCAACTGGTGCCCCGGTCTGGGCACCGTGCTGGCCAACGAGGAGGTCACCGCGGACGGCCGCTCCGAGCGCGGCAACTTCCCGGTGTTCAAGTCGAACCTGCGCCAGTGGATGATGCGGATCACCGCCTACTCGGACCGGCTGATCTCCGACCTGGACCTGCTGGACTGGCCCGAGGCCATCAAGCTGCAGCAGCGCAACTGGATCGGCCGCTCCGAGGGCGCCCGGGTCGACTTCGCGGCCCCCGGCGACCAGAAGATCACCGTCTTCACCACCCGCCCCGACACCCTGTTCGGCGCCACCTACATGGTGCTGGCCCCCGAGCACGGCCTGGTCGACTCGATCGTGCCGGCCGCCTGGCCCGCCGGTACCCGTGAGGAGTGGACCGGCGGCGCCGCCACCCCGGCCGAGGCCGTCGCCGCCTACCGCGCGAGCGCCGCCGCGAAGTCCGACGTGGAGCGCCAGGTCGAGGCCAAGGTCAAGACCGGCGTCTTCACCGGCGCCCACGCCGTCAACCCGGTCAGCGGCGAGCCCGTCCCGGTCTTCATCGCCGACTACGTGCTGATGGGCTACGGCACCGGCGCCATCATGGCCGTCCCGGCCCACGACCACCGCGACTTCGCGTTCGCCCGCGCCTTCGCGCTGCCGATGCGCTGCGTCGTCAAGCCGACCGACGGCCGCGGCGAGGACCCGCACGCCTGGGACGACGCCTTCGACACCTACGACTCGGTGATCGTCAACTCGGCGCACTCCGCCGACGACGTGGCCGCCGAGAACGGCATCTCCCTGGACGGCCTGAGCGTCGTCGACGCCAAGGCCGCCGTCACCGCCTGGCTGGCCGAGCGCGGCATCGGCGAGGGAACCGTCAACTACCGCCTGCGCGACTGGCTGTTCAGCCGCCAGCGGTACTGGGGCGAGCCCTTCCCGATCGTCTACGACGAGGACGGCGTGATGCACGCGCTGCCCGAGTCGATGCTGCCGGTCGAGGTCCCCGAGGTGGACGACTACTCGCCGCACACCTACGACCCGTTCGACTCGACCTCCTCGCCGAAGACCCCGCTGTCGCGCAACGAGGCCTGGGTCAACGTCGAGCTGGACCTGGGCGACGGCCCGAAGGCCTACCGCCGCGAGACCAACACCATGCCCAACTGGGCCGGTTCGTGCTGGTACGAGCTGCGCTACATCGACCCGTCGAACGGCGCGCGGGTCGTCGACCCGGCCAACGAGCAGTACTGGCTGGGCCCGACGGCCGAGAAGCCCGGCGGCGGCGCCGACCTGTACGTCGGCGGCGCCGAGCACGCCGTGCTGCACCTGCTGTACGCGCGCTTCTGGCACAAGGTGCTGCACGACCTGGGCCACGTCTCCTCGGTCGAGCCGTTCCACAAGCTGTTCAACCAGGGCATGATCACCGCGGACGTCTACCGCGACGAGCGCGGCTTCCCGGTGCCCGCCACCGAGGTCGAGGAGCGCGACGGCGGCTACTTCTGGGAGGGCGAGCCGGTCAAGCGCGAGGCCGGCAAGATGGGCAAGTCCCTGAAGAACGCCGTCGCCCCGGACGAGATCGCCGACGAGTACGGCGCCGACACGCTGCGCCTGTACGAGATGTCGATGGGCCCGCTGGACGTCTCCCGCCCGTGGGACACCCGTGCGGTGGTCGGCTCGTACCGCTTCCTGCAGCGGCTGTGGCGCAACATCGTCTCGGAGGCGACCGGCGAGCTGGTCGTCACGGACGAGGTGCCGGACGAGGCGACCCTGCGGGCACTGCACAAGGCCATCGACGGCATCCGCGGGGACATGGCCGCGCTGCGGTTCAACACGGCCGTGGCCAAGGCGATCGAGCTGAACAACTTCCTGGTGAAGCGCGGCTCCACGCCGCGACCGGTCGCCGAGCAGCTGGTCCTGCTGGTCGCCCCGCTGGCGCCGCACATCGCCGAGGAGCTGTGGCGCCGGCTGGGCCACGGCGACTCGCTGGCCCACACCGACTACCCCGTGGCCGACCCGGCGTACGTGGTGGACGAGGCGGTCACCTGCGTCGTGCAGATCAAGGGCAAGGTCAAGGCCCGGCTGGAGGTCGCGCCGTCGATCTCCGACGCCGAGCTGGAGGCGCTGGCGCTGGCTGATCCGGCCGTCGTCGCGGCGATCGGGGACGCGCCGGTGCGCAAGGTGATCGCGCGGGCGCCGAAGCTGGTGAACATCGTCACCGGCTGACGGCCGGGTGGTGTCGGTCGGCTGTTGTCAGCCGGGTGCTTTCGGCCGGGTGTTGTCGGCCGGGTGTTCGCCGGCTCGGGCGGGTGTCCTTCGGGGCGCCCGCCCTTCGGCGTTCCCGGGGCGGGTGTGGCCGGTGTGCCTGGGTGTGCCGGGTGCGTTGCGGGGGCCGGGTCCTTCTCGGGGGGATCCCCCATCTGTCCCTGATCTCCGCCGACCGGACTCGTTCGGCCTGCCCCCGGCGTCGGTCGGGGGGCTACCGTGGAACCCTCGGTGGGCCGGCCCGCGTTGGGCCCGGTGGGGGCCGGTTCGGCGGACGGAAGGTGGCTCGTGATGGAAGCGCTCGGCGTGATGGTCGGCCTGGCCCTGCTCTTCGGGCTCGCGGTGGTGGTACTGGCGGTGGTCGGGACGGTCAAGGCGGCGAAGGCGGTCGCCACGAAGGTCGAGCGGCACGAGGCCAACGCCCGGCGCGCCGTCGAGAACGTGACGCTCAAGGCGAAGACCTACACCAAGCCCGGCCCGCAGGGTCAGATCTCGGCCGTCCGGCTGGGGCTGCGGACCTCCCTGGACGGCACGCGCCAGGTCCTGGAGAGCGGTCTGGCCCAGGACGGCCAGCTCGGCGAGTCGCTCGCCCTGCTGCGGCGGCTGGACACCCACGCCGCGGAGCTGGACGGCGAGCTGCGGATCCTGGAGCGCGAGCCGGACCCGGGCCGGATCGCGGCCAAGCTGCCCGAGCTGCGGGAGCGGGCCGAGCGGATCACCCACTCCGCCGAGACCATGCGCTGGGCCGCCCAGGACCGGATGCACCGCTTCGCCGACGACGAGCTGAGCCGGCTCAGCCAGGAGTGCGAGAGCGAGGCGGGCGCGCTGCGGCACTGGGACACCTCCGGCGCCGCGGCCTCGGGGGTCTCCGGGGCCGGTGGAACCGGTGGGCTGTCGGGTGCGGGTGCGGGTGCGGGTGCGGGTGCGGCCGGCGGCGAGGCGACGCGGCGGGCCGGGCTGACGGACGGGAAGGGCGCGCGGCCGAGTGCCGAGGAAATGCTGGGGCTGACCGACCCGCTGGCGCGGCTGGCGGACCGGTTGCGCAAGCCGTCGGCCGGGCCGACGGCGGGCTGACCGGGGCAGTCGGCCCGTTCACCGTTTGCTCCGCCTGCTCCTCCCTCTCTCTTCTCTCTCCTCCGGCTCCTCCCGCTCCTGCTGCTCGGCTGCTCGCTGCCCTGCCGCGTGTCACGCTGCGCCGGGCGGCTTCTCGGCACGTGGCGTACGGCCCCGGTCCGGGTGTCGAACAGCCGGTGGCCGGGGCCGGGTCCGACCCGGTTCGGGCGCTGTCATCCTGGCCGGGCGCGGAGTAACCTCCGCCTCATGCCCGCCGACCTCGCACTTGTCACCGATTCCACCGCTTATCTGCCCCAGCAGGCCGTCGACCGCCACGAGATCGCCGTGGTGCCGTTGAGCGTCGCGGTCGGTGACACGGTCCTCGCCGAGGGCGTGGAGATCTCACCCAAGGACGTCGCCGAGGCGTTGCGCGGCAAGCAGCGGGTGACCACCTCCCGGCCGAGCCCCGAGGCCTTCGCCGCCGCCTACCGGGCCGCCGCCGAGGCCGGCGCGAAGGGGATCGTCTCGGTGCACATCTCCGGCGAGCTGTCCGGCACCGCGGAGGCGGCCCGGCTGGCGGCCGCCGAGGCGCCCGTCCCGGTGCGCGTGGTGGACAGCCGGCTGGTCGGCATGGCCCTCGGGTACGGCGTGCTGGCGGCGGCCGAGGCGATCGCGGCCGGGCGGGGGCTGGACGAGGTGGCCGCGGCCGTCACCGGGCGGACGGCCGTGACCAGCGGATTCTTCTACGTGGACACCCTTGAGTACCTCCGCCGGGGCGGCCGGATCGGGGCTGCCCGGGCGCTGCTCGGGTCGGCGCTGGCGGTGAAGCCGCTGCTGCACCTGGACGGCGGGCGCATCGAGCCGCTGGAGAAGGTCCGGACGGCGTCCCGGGCGATCGCGCGGCTGGAGGAGATCGCGGTCGAGCAGGCGGGGGAGCGGGAGGTCGACATCGCCGTTCACCACCTTGCGGCGGAGGAGCGGGCCGAGCCGCTCGCGGAGCGCCTGCGGGGGCGGATCCCCGGGCTGCGGGACCTGTACGTGGGCGAGGTGGGCGCGGTGATCGGTGCGCATGTCGGACCGGGGCTGCTCGCGGTGGTGGTCTCGCCGCGCTGAGGCGGGATGCTCCCCGGGGTGAGTCGGACGGGAGCGCCGAGAAGGCCCCCGCCGGACGGATAGTCAACTACGACGATCGCCACTCACTCGTGCGAGCGATCCGAGTTATCCACAACCCCGGGGTTTTCCACAGGGCTTCGCACATTTCCCCGCAGGGGCTCGACGGCTCCTAGCGTGCTCCGCATGACGAGCATGAACATCGGCGCGGTGAAGCGCCAGAGGGTCGGTGAGACCGCGCGATTGCGGTTGGCGGCGCTGTTGCCGGCGGCCGAGGGGGCGACCGGCGCAGCGGAGCCGTCGGCCACCGGGCCGCCGCCGCAGGGGGGTTCACCCTTCGGTGACGGGTCGCCCGACGGGGCGCCCGACGTGTCGCCTGACGGGTCGCCCGTCGTGCCGAGCGTCGTGGCGGGTGATGTCGTGGGTGACGTCCCGGGCGGTGTGGTCGGTGGCGTGGCACCCGAGGGCGTGCCGCCCGACGGTGCCGGGTCCGCCGGACCGGACCGATCGGGACGTCGTGCCGGCCCCTCGGTGATGCTCGACCGGCGGGCCGTGACGGGGCTCGCCGTCCTGCTGCTGCTCACCGTGGGCTACGGCGTGCAGCACTTCTGGCTGGCGCGGCCGCAATCGGTCGCGGTGCCGGCGGTAGCGGTCGCCTCGGCGGAGCCGGGGGAGGCGGTCACGGGCGCCCCGGAGACCGCCTCCGGCTCCGCCCCGCCCGCTCCCGCGGGCGCCGACGCGCACACCGTCGTGGTGGTCGACATCGGCGGTCGGGTGCACGCGCCCGGTGTCCACACCCTGCCCGGGGGCTCCCGGGTGGCGGACGCGCTGCGCGTGGCCGGCGGCCCGCTGCCCGAGACGGAGACCAAAGGCCTCAACCTGGCCCGGGTGCTGACGGACGGCGAGCAGATCCTCGTCGGCGAACCGGGCGCGGAGCCGGCTGCCGGGGCGGGGAGCGGTCCGGCCGGGGCCGCCGGGCCGAAGCAGCCGGTCAGCCTGAACCACGCGACCCTCGAACAGCTCGACACCCTTCCGGGCGTCGGTCCGACGCTGGCGCAGCGCATCATCGCCTTCCGCGCGTCGCACGGGTCGTTCCGCTCACTCGACCAGCTCCGGCAGGTCAGTGGTATCGGCGACCGCACCTACGCGGAGATCCGGCCGATGCTCACCCTCTGACCCGCTCGCCACCCGTGCCTGCCCGCCCGCCACCCGTGCCTGGCCCGGCCGGCCCACCTGCCGCCTGCTTACCCGCCCGCTGCCTCTCGTGCCTACCGCTTTCTCGTGCCCGTCCGGTGCACGTACCTGTCCGACCCGCCTGCCGCTCCCCGGAAGGGAGGTGCCGTCATCGCTGCCACCGCCGCCATCGCCGCGACGTCCGTCTCCACGGACGCCGTGCCGGACCGACCGCCGGGCGACCTTCGCCTCCTCCTTCCCGCCGTCGCGGCGTGGGTGGTCACGTGGTCCGTCCTCCGCCTGGGCCCCGGCCACGGACTCCTGCTGTCCTCGGCCGCGGGCGTGGCCGTCCTGGCCGCCCTCCTCCTGCCGGCCGGCCCGGGACTGCGGAGCCGTCGCGGTGCTGCCGTGACGCTCTCCGCCGTGTTGCTCACCGGCGCGGCGGCCACCGCCGCGACCCTCCTCCACACCGCCGACCTGCACCGGGGGCCGCTGCCCGGGTTGGCCCGGGCCACCGACCCCGCACCGGAGGTGGGCGTCGAGCTCACCGTCACCGGCGACCCGAGAACCCACACCTCCCGCACCAGGGGGACGGCAGCCGGGCAGGCCGTCCTCACCGTCGACGCGGTGGTGGACCAGGTCACCGTCCCAGCGGGTGCGGCGCCGGAGGGCGCCGGCCCGGGCGGCGACACCTCGGGCGAGGAGGCCGTCGGCACCGGGGTGACCAGGACGCGGACACCGGTGACGCTGATGGTGCGAGGGCCCGACATCGGCGGGTGGCAACGGCTGCTCCCGTCGGCCCGTGTCGCCGTCGAAGTCGAGGTCCGCCCGGCGGGGGAGGGGTACGCCGAGGAGTCGGCCGCGCTGCTGATCGCGCACGGGCCGCCGCGCGAGCTCGCGCCGCCCAGCCTGCCGCAGCGGGTCGCCGGCCGGTTGCGGTCGGGCCTGCGGGCGGCGGGCGACGATCTCCCGCCGGACGCGCGAGGACTGCTGCCGGCCCTGGTGGTCGGGGACACCTCACGCCTGCCCGGGGACCTCCTGGACGCCTTCCGGGCCACCGACATGGCGCACCTGGTCGCGGTCAGCGGCGCCAACCTCGCGATCGTCCTGGGCGTCCTGATCGGCGCCCCCGGCCGGGCCGGCACCCCCGAACGGCAAGGCCTGGCAGCCTGGTTCGGGATCCCGCTGCGCACCACCGCGCTGATCGGCACGTTCGTCACACTGGCCTTCGTCACCGTCTGCCGACCCGAGCCCAGCGTGTTGCGGGCCGCCGGTACGGGCCTGATCGGACTGCTCGCGCTTGCCACCGGCCGGCCTCGACAGGCGGTGCCCGCCCTGGCCGGCACCGTGTTGCTCCTGGTCCTCCTCGATCCCTACCTCGCAGGGTCGTTCGGGTTCCTCCTCTCGGTGCTCGCCACCACCGGCCTGCTGGTGCTCGGCCCGCGCTGGGCGCGGAGTCTGCGGGCCCGGGGCTGGCCGCACCACCTGGCGGGCGCCGTTGCGGCGACGGCCGCGGCCCAGGCGCTCTGCGCGCCCGTGACGGTGGTGCTGTCCGGGCACCTGAGCCTGGTCGCCGTTCCGTGCAATCTGCTGGCCGAGCTGGCGGTGGCCCCGGCGACGCTGCTCGGCTTCGCGGTGCTCGTCCTGGAGCCGCTCTCGCCGGCCCTGGCCCGGTTGCTCGCGGAGCCGGCCGGGCTCCCGGTGGGCTGGCTGGCGGCGGTGGCCCGGCACGGGGCGCAGCTGCCCGGTGCCCGGATCTCCTGGCCGGGAGGGCTGCTCGGCACGGTGACGCTCGCCGTGGCCACTGTGGCGATGTGCTGGACGGTCCCGCTGCTGCTGCCCCGGCGCTCCGGGGCGAACGGTCGCCGCGTCCCGGGCGGTTGGATCCGACCGGTGGTCGCGGGCCTCCTCTTCCTCGTCCTGCTGGCCGTGCTCCTGCGCCCGCCCGTGCTCACCCGGCTCGCGACCGGCTGGCCGCCGCCAGGGTGGCGGCTGGTCATGTGCGACGTGGGGCAGGGCGACATGCTGGTGCTGCCGGTGGCTCCGGACGGTGCTGCGGTCGCGGACAGTGCGGTGGTGGTCGATGCCGGGCCGGATCCGCAGGCGGCCGATCGCTGTCTGCGCGATCTCGGGATCACCCGGATCCCGCTCCTGCTGGTGACCCACTTCCATGCCGATCACGTGGAGGGGGTGCCGGGGGTGCTGCGAGGTCGTGCCGTCGGGGCCGTCGAGGGGACGAGTGTGAACGATCCTCCGGGCGAGGCGGCCCGGGTGTCCGGGTGGGCGGCGGCCGCCGGCGTCCCGTTGTTGCGGGCCAGGAGGGGTGAACGGCGCTCTGCCGGGCCCGGGTTGTCCTGGCAGGTGCTCTGGCCGGTGGCGGACCTGCCGGCGGAGGCGCCCGGTGCCAACAACGCCAGCGTCGCGCTGCTGGTGACGCTGGCGGGCGGGTTGCGGCTGGCCCTGCTGGGTGATCTCGAACCGCCGGCGCAGTCGGCATTGCTGGGGAGATGGGGAGGTGGAGTCACGGTGGACGTTCTGAAGGTGGCCCATCATGGTTCGGCGCACCAGGACTGGGACTTGGCCACGGCGCTGCGCCCTCGGCTGGCGTTGATCTCCTGTGGCGAGGGCAATCCGTACGGCCACCCGTCGGCGAGGACGGTCGATCGTCTGCGGTCGCTCGGTGCCACGGTGTTGCGTACGGACCGGTCCGGGGACATCGCGGTCATCGGCGACGCCCCGCCCCGGCTCGGCGCCGTCGTCCACCAGCAGCCAGGGGACGGTCCCCGGGCGGTCGGTGCCCTCCACGGTGCGGGCCCGGCCGGCGGGCCGCGCGGCCCGCCGGCCTGAGCGCGTCCCCCGCTGCCTTGCTCTCGCCCTCCCCACCCGGGGAGGAGGGGAAGGGTGGGGAGGGCGAGGGGGAGGGAGGGGGCGGGGGGCGGGGCGGGGCCCAAGAGGATGCGCCGGCCCGGGCACCGCCCGGGCCGGCGCCGCGAGACACCGGGGCTCCTCAAGAGTCCGGGCACTCCTTCACCCCGGGCGCCAGGCTCCCGGAGCCCGGTGCGGAAGGCTGACCGCCCGGAGTGGGAAGTCGGCCCGTCCGACTTCCCACTCAAGCGCCGCGGAAGCCGGCCTCGCCGGGAGGGCGACCCGAGCGGGGCCAGGACGGCCGGGGAAGGGCCGGAAGATCAGCCCTCCTCGCGCCAGCCCTCGTGCTCGGTGGCGACGGCGTCCAGTGCGCGCAGCAGGCCCGGCGTCCAGCCGTCCTCGGGAGGTTCCACGACCACCAGCCATTGGGCGTCCTCGGCGTCGTCCTCGCCGGCGAGGGCGTCCCGGACGATTTCGAGTTCGCCCAGGTCGGGGTGGTTGGCGCTGAGCTCCTCCGTGGCCTCTTCGGCAGCGTCACGGTCGGGGAGGACGAGGAGCTGCCGGGCGCTCGGGTTGAAGTCGTCCGGCTGGTCGATGGCGAGGTCTTCGGTCACCGGACCATTCTCGCGGGAGCGGCCCGGTGGTCGGCGCCTGCCCCCCTCCTGTCCCGGCCCGTCCCGTTCGGGCGGGAGTGTCCGCACCCCGTGGGATGCTGGTACGCGATGGCCAGGAAGAGTGCACCCGACGACCTGCTCGCCCCGCTGACCCTCGCGGTCGGCCAGGAGGAGCTGCTGCTCGACCGCGCGGTCGCCCAGGTGGTGGCGGCGGCGAAGGCGGCGGACCCGGACACCGATGTGCGGGATCTGCCTCCCGGGGCCCTGCAGCCGGGCAGCCTCGCCGAGCTGACCACGCCCTCGCTGTTCGCCGAGCGCAAGGTCATCGTGGTCAGGGCCGCCCAGGACCTCTCCGCCGACTCCGTCAAGGAGCTCAAGGCGTACATCGAGGCCCCGGCCGACGAAGTGATCGTGGTGTTGGCGCACGCGGGCGGTGCCAAGGGCAAGGGCCTGCTGGACGCCGGGCGGAAGGCCGGCGGCCGGGAGGTCGCGTGCGCCAAGCTGGCGAAGGCGTCGGAGCGGCTGGCGTTCGTGAAGGGCGAGTTCCGCACGCTCGGGCGCTCGGCCACCCCGGAGGCCTGCCAGGCCCTGCTGGACGCGCTCGGCAGCGACCTCCGCGAGCTGGCGGCCGCGTGCAGCCAGCTCACCTCGGACGTCGAGGGCACCATCGACGAGACGGTGGTGGCCCGCTACTACAGCGGCCGGGCCGAGGCCACCGGCTTCGAGGTGGCGGACCTCGCGGTCACCGGCCGGGCCGCCGAGGCGCTGGAGCGGCTGCGCTGGGCGCTGGCCGTGGGGCAGCCGCCGACCGGCATCACGTACGCGCTGGCGTCCGGGGTCCGCAGCATCGGCCGGCTGGCGACCACCGGGCGGAACATGCGCCCGGCCGACCTCGCGCGCGAGCTGGGCATGCCGCCGTGGAAGGTCGACAGGGTCCGCCAGCAGATGCGCGGTTGGACGGGCGACGGCGTGGCCACCGCCCTGACGGCGATCGCGCAGGCGGACGCCGCCGTCAAGGGCGGCTCCGACGACCCCGCCTTCGCCCTGGAGCGGGCCGTGGTGGCCGTCGCCCGGGCCTCCCGCGCCGGCTCCGGGTCGCGCTCCTACTGAAACGGCGGACCTCCACGGCCCGGCGTCACCCTCCAGCCTCCACCCTCCACCCGCCCACCCCCGACCGCGCGTCCCCGGCTGCGGCCTACGGCCCGCCGATCGCCTTGAGGATGTCCCGGGTGTCGTCGAGCATCGCCCGGCGGACGGTCTCGCGGTCCAGCGTGGTGTTCTTGCCGACCTGGTAGTTGTCGGTCCAGAAGAGGGAGTACGTCATGCCTCCGTCCCGGACCTGCAGGTAGTGGTTGATGTCGTGGAAGGTCTTGTCCGAGCTGGTCGGCTCGTCGCCGTAGGCGAAGTAGGCCTCCTGGCCGAGGTTCGGCACATCGGTGATCTCGTACTTTTGCTGCTCGAAGTAGCTCCGGGTGGCGGCGAATTCGGGCGCGGAGTCGACGGTCCTGTGCAGTTCGGCGCGGATGTCGAGGGTGGCGTAGTCCGCGACGTCGCTCCCGCTGACCGCCCGCTTGACCAGTGCGTAGCACCGCATGATGTCCATGGAGTCGGACCGACCGGTGTGCTGCAGCGGGTAGTTGTCGACCATGCGGTACTTCTGGTTGAACGCGGTGAGCTTGCCCGCCTCGCAGAGCTTGTCGACGGCGTGGTACCCGTGGAGGCTCTGCGCCGAGGAGCCGCCGTCGACGATGCGCGGCACGAGGGCCACGGCGCCGGACCAGGCGGCCGAGGCGAGGACGGCGCCGACGAACGCCCAGACGGCGTTGCGGCGCAGGTTTCCGCCCTTGCGACCCCTCCCGCTCGGCCGCTCCGGCTCCCCGCCCCCGGCGGGCGGCATCCCGGGCGCGCTGGGCAGCCCGGGCGGAGGTCCGAAGCCCGGTGACGCCCCGGGCGGTGGTTGCTGCTGCGGAAAGCCGCCGAACCCCGACCTGCCCTGGGCCGGTGGTGGTGGCGGTGGTGGTGGCGTCGCCATAGGTGCCCCCCCCTGAGCTTCGACGAACGTGCCTGCCACGAGCGAGCGGGCCGCCCCGGAGCCGCGGCCACAAAGCCCCACGAGGCCCCACGAGGCCCCACGAAGCCCTACGAAGGGGGACGTGGCCGCCGCGAGGCCGGTTGCCGTGCGCGTGCTCCCCGAACTGCCGTGACCGACCATAGCGGCCGGACCACAGAGCGCGACAGGAGTCGCAGCCGCCCGGGCAACCCTGCTGCGAGGGCAGCCCCGCCACCAGGGCGGCCCCGCCACGAGGGCGGGCGTCCCGGCCGGCACCCGGCACGAACGCCGACTGCCCGCCCGGTGGGGACCGGGCGGGCAGTGGGGGAAGCGCCTACGATCGGGCACTTCGGCAAATCTCTGTGCACCGCACCCGCGTGGCGAACGCAGGCCGCGTGCGGTGCGAGTCTTGTCACTCGCGCCTCAGGAGTCCGGGTAGAGGGCCGGTTCGCCCTGGGGCGCTCGGGGCCGTGGGCCCCGGCGGAGTCAGGCCTGGACGGCGTTGACGCGCTTGGTGATGGCCGACTTCTTGTTGGCGGCCTGGTTGGCGTGGATGACGCCCTTGCTCACGGCCTTGTCCAGCGCCTTGGAGGCGGCGCGGGCCAGCACGATGGCCTTCTCGGTCTCGCCGGCCGCAGCGGCCTCGCGGGCCTTGCGCACGGCGGTCTTCAGCGAGGACTTGACGGCCTTGTTGCGCAGGCGCGCCTTCTCGTTGGTCTTGTTGCGCTTGATCTGGGACTTGATGTTCGCCACGAAGGAGCCTCAGTCTTGTCAGTAAACGGTTCTGGGGTCCCCCCGGCCGAAGGCTCGGGGAGGTCTGCACCGCGCGGCCGCCGGTCTGCTGAGAGGGCATGCCGAGGCCAGGTGCAGCGCCCCACGCTACCAGGGGGCACCGCCCGACCCAAACCGACCGGGTCCGGCTCAGGCCCGGAGTACCGGCTCGCCGTAGTGCTCCACCTCGGGGAAGGGCTGGTAGAAGCGGTGCAGCAGCTCGCGCCACCGCTGGTACTCGGCGGAGCGGCGGAACCCCTCGGTGTGATCCTCCAGCGTCTCCCACTCCACCTGGAGCAGGAACCTGGCGCGGCGGCCCTCGTCGAGGCAGCGGCGCAGTGCGAGGGAGCGGAAGCCGGACTGGACCGCGATCAGCGGCTTCGCCTCCGCGAAGGCGGCGAGGAACGCGTCCTCTTGGCCGGGGAGGACGTCGAGGAGGGCGCTTTCCAGGATCATGGGAGATCATCCTGCCCGGCCGGGGCCCCGGCCGGAACCAGCCCCGGAACCAACCCCGGAACCAGCCCCGGAAGCAGCGACGGAGCATCCCCGGGGAGCAGCCCCGGGAGCGCCCCGGACCGACCCCCACGGAACCGAACGGCGGCGGACGTCGCGCTCGTGGGAGGATGGGAAGAACTATTTCGATCGGACGACTGTCCGGTCCCCGGGAAACCGGTCAGCGATGACCCGGACACCCCCGGCCCCCGGACCAACGGAGAATCGGACCAAGGTGCCCGCGACCCCCAGCAATGTGCCAGAGCCCAGCCGTACCGACCCGGCGCTGATTCGCAACTTCTGCATCATCGCCCACATCGACCACGGCAAGTCGACGCTCGCCGACCGGATGCTGCAGATCACCGGGGTCGTCGACCCCCGGCAGATGCGCGCCCAGTACCTCGACCGGATGGACATCGAGCGCGAGCGCGGCATCACGATCAAGTCGCAGGCGGTCCGCCTCCCGTGGGCGCCGAAGACCGGACCGGACGTCGGCACGACGCACATCCTCAACATGATCGACACCCCGGGCCACGTGGACTTCACCTACGAGGTGTCCCGTTCGCTCGCCGCCTGCGAGGGCACCATCCTCGTGGTGGACGCCGCCCAGGGCATCGAGGCGCAGACCCTCGCCAACCTGTACCTGGCGCTGGAGAACGACCTCACGATCATCCCGGTGCTCAACAAGATCGACCTGCCGGCCGCCCAGCCGGAGAAGTACGCCGCCGAGCTCGCGCACATCATCGGGTGCGACCCGGAGGACGTCCTCAAGGTCAGCGCCAAGAGCGGTCTCGGCGTGCCGGAGCTGCTCGACCACGTGGTCGAGAGGATCCCGGCGCCGGTCGGCGTCAAGGACGCCCCGGCCCGCGCGATGATCTTCGACTCGGTGTACGACTCCTACCGCGGCGTGGTCACCTACGTCCGTGTCGTCGACGGCCAGCTCACCAAGCGTGAGCGGATCGCGATGATGTCCACCGGCGCGACGCACGAGCTGCTGGAGATCGGCGTCATCTCGCCCGAGCCCAAGGTCGCCGACGGCCTGGGCGTCGGCGAGGTGGGCTACATCATCACCGGTGTGAAGGACGTCCGGCAGTCCAAGGTCGGTGACACGATCACCTCGATGCACAAGGGTGCGACCGAGCCGCTGGGCGGCTACAAGGACCCGCGCCCGATGGTGTTCTCCGGCCTCTACCCGCTGGACGGGTCGGACTATCCGCTGCTGCGCGACGCCCTCGACAAGCTGCGGCTGAACGACGCCGCGCTGGTCTACGAGCCGGAGACCTCGGTCGCGCTCGGCTTCGGCTACCGCTGCGGCTTCCTCGGCCTGCTGCACCTGGAGATCATCCGGGAGCGCCTGGAGCGCGAGTTCAACCTCGACCTGATCTCCACCGCCCCGAACGTGGTCTACCGCGTGGTGATGGAGGACGGCACCGAGCACACCGTCACCAACCCGAGCGAGTTCCCGACCGGCAAGATCGCCGAGGTGCACGAGCCGGTCGTACGCGGCACCATCCTGGCGCCGAACGAGTTCGTCGGCGCGATCATGGAGCTGTGCCAGGGCCGCCGCGGCAACCTCCAGGGCATGGACTACCTCTCCGAGGACCGCGTCGAGCTGCGCTACACGCTCCCGCTCGCGGAGATCGTCTTCGACTTCTTCGACCACCTGAAGTCCAAGACCCGCGGGTACGGCTCCTTCGACTACGAGCCGATCGGCGAGCAGACCGCCGACCTGGTGAAGGTCGACATCCTGCTGCACGGCGACGCGGTGGACGCGTTCTCCGCGATCGTGCACAAGGACAAGGCCTACAACTACGGCGTGATGATGGCCGGCAAGCTGCAGAAGCTGATCCCGCGCCAGCAGTTCGAGGTGCCGATCCAGGCCGCCATCGGCTCCCGGGTGATCGCCCGTGAGACGGTCCGCGCGATCCGCAAGGACGTTCTCGCCAAGTGCTACGGCGGTGACATCTCGCGTAAGCGCAAGCTGCTGGAGAAGCAGAAGGAAGGCAAGAAGCGGATGAAGATGGTCGGCCGCGTGGAGGTCCCGCAGGAGGCCTTCATCGCCGCGCTGTCCACCGACGCCGAGGCGCCGAAGGAAAAGAAGTAACCGCCGGCACCGGCGGAGCACGACCAGCAGGACCAGCAGGCCGACGGGCCCGGGGCGAGCCGCCCCGGGCCCGTCGGCTTCTCAACGCAGCGCCCAGATCACGCCGTTGACGATGGCGGCCTTGATCAGCCGCCCGGTCCGGCCGGTCAGCACCGAGGGCCGCATCGAGTCGTCGCCGTGGATCAGCTGGACGAGGGCCTCCCGGCGGCCGAGGCTCAGGCACTGCACGCCGTACCGGAACGCGAAGGGCTTGTCGGTGCGCCCGGCGAGCACCTTGCCGAGGTAGCGGCCCATCGGCTGGGCGGTGGCGCAGCCCATCCGCAGGGTGCCGGTGCCGGGGACGGTCGCCGCGGCGGCGTCGCCGATGACGTACACCTCCGGGTGCGACACCGAGCGCAGGTGGCCGTCGACGACCGCCCGGCCGGCCGGATCGACGGTCAGGCCGGCCTCGGCCGCCAGCGGGTGCGGCTCCATGGCGGCGGCCCAGACCACCAGGTCGGCCGGGATCCGGCCGCCGGTGGTGCTCAGGCCCTCGGCGTCGACCCCGGTGACGGTGTGCTGCTCGTGGACCTCGATCCCGAGCCGGGCCATCACGCTGCGGACGTGGCCCCGGCCCCGGGGCGAGAACCAGCCGCCGACCCGGCCGGCGGCGACGATCCGCACCCGCCACCCGGGGTGGGCCTCGGCGATCTCGGTGGCCAGCTCGATGCCGGTGGCGCCGCCGCCGACCACGGCGACGGTGCCGGGGCGCTCGGCGGTGCGCAGCCGCTCGCCCAGCTCGGCGGCCCGCTCGGCGGGGTAGGCGTGTTCCGCCGCGCCGGGGACGGCGTGCCAGGCGGTGCGGCTGCCGAGGGCGTAGACCAGGGTGTCGTAGGCGAGGGCCTCGCCGGTGTCCAGGAACACCTTGCGGGCGGCGAGGTCCAGGCCGGTGGCGCGGGCCCGGACGTGCCGCACGCCGCGGCCGCGGACCACCTCGGCCAGGGTGGGCCGGTGCTCGGGGTGGCCGGCGGCGGTCTCGTGCTGGCGGACGCGGTGCAGGAAGCGGGTCTCCGGGGCGATCAGGGTCACCCGGTGGTGCTTGCCCGCCAGGTTCGCCGCGGTCAGCCCCGCGTAACCGGCACCCAGTACGACGATCTGCTTCTCGGTCATGTCGTCCGCCTTCTCCGAAGCCTGAGCGCCCTCTGGAGGCGCTCTGCCGACACGCTCTCGGTGCGTGTTCGGGAAGGGGACGACGCGGCCGGTCAGGTTGTGACGGTGAGCCGCGTCACAGGCCCGGACGCGGCGGGGTGGCCCTGGTCACCCGGGTCAGCTTCTCGGGGTTGACCACCACGTAGGCCTCGGTGATCCGGCCCTCGGCGACGGCGAACGCCAGCACGCCGAGGACCGGGCCGTCGGCGTCGTGGATGACCAGGCCCGGCTCGTCGTTGACCAGGACGGGTTCGATGCCCATGCCCGGGGTGAACCACTTCGCGACCAGGCCGGCCACCAGGCGGGAGACCTTGTCCGCGCCGAACACCGGGCGGGCGCCGGCACTGACGACGCCGCCGCCGTCGGAGTGCCAGACGACGTCCGGGTCGAGTACGGCCAGCAGGCCCTCGATGTCGCCGCGCGCGGTCGCCGCGGCGAACGCCGCCACGGCCTGCCGGTGCTCGGTGGGGTCGGCGCTGGCGCGGCGCCCGCCGTCCTTCACCCGGCGCCGGGCCCGGGAGGCGAGCTGGCGTGCGGCGTCGGGGGAGCGGTCGAGCGAGGCGGCGATCTCGTCGAAGCCGACCGCGAACACGTCGTGCAGCACGAAGGCGGCGCGCTCGGCCGGGGTGAGCTGTTCCAGGACGGCGAGCAGCGCCATCGAGACGGACTCGCCGAGTTCGGCGAGTTCGGCCGGGGAGGCGGGGGAGTCCTGGTAGGAGACGGCCGGTTCGGGCAGCCACTCGCCGAAGTAGGCCTCCCGGCGGGCCCGGGCGGAGCCCAGCTGGTCGTAGCAGAGGCGGGTGACGACGGTGGTCAGGAAGGCGCGCGGGTCGGCGACGGTGGACCGGTCGGCGGAGCGCCAGCGCAGCCAGGCCTCCTGCAGCACGTCCTCGGCGTCGCTGAACGAGCCGAGCAGCCGGTAGGCGACCGAGCCCAGGTAGCGGCGGTTCGCCTCGAAGGCGTCGGGGTGTGCCGCGGCGGCGGCCGACAGATCGTCACTCACGGGCCCACCGTAGCGTCCGGGGCCGGTGGGCGGAGCGCCGGAGGGGAAGGCCGGGTGAACCGGCCTCCCCCTCCGGGCACGGCTGCGGGTCAGTCCACCTCGGCCACGGCCTCGGCGAACTGCGCCTGGTACAGCCGGGCGTACGCGCCGTCGGCGGCGATCAGCTCGTCGTGGGTGCCCTGCTCGACGATGGAGCCGCTCTCCATCACCAGGATCACGTCGGCGTCCCGGATGGTGGAGAGCCGGTGGGCGATCACGAAGCTGGTGCGGCCGGTGCGCAGCCGGGCCATGGCGCGCTGGATCAGCACCTCGGTCCGGGTGTCGACCGAGCTGGTGGCCTCGTCCAGGACCAGGATCGACGGCTGGGCCAGGAACGCCCGGGCGATGGTGATCAGCTGCTTCTCGCCCGCGCTGACGTTGGCGCCCTCGTCGTCGATGACGGTGTCGTAGCCGTTCGGCAGGGTCCGGACGAAGCGGTCCACGTGGGCGGCCCTGGCCGCTTCGACGACCTGTTCGTGGGTGGCCCCCTGGGCGCCGTACGCGATGTTGTCGGCGATGGTGCCGCCGAACAGCCAGGTGTCCTGGAGGACCATGCCGATGCCGGAGCGCAGCTCCTCGCGGGACATCGCCGCGATGTCGACCCCGTCCAGGGTGATCCGACCGCCGCTGACCTCGTAGAAGCGCATCAGCAGGTTGACCATGGTGGTCTTGCCGGCGCCGGTCGGGCCGACGATGGCGACGGTCTGGCCGGGCTCGACCTTCAGCGAGAGGTCCTCGATGAGCGGCTTGTCGGGGTCGTAGCGGAAGGAGACGTCCTGGAAGGCGACCCGGCCGCGCACCGCGTCGGGGCGCTCGGGCATGGCCGGCTCCGGGGTCTGCTCGGGCGCGTCCAGCAGCTCGAAGACGCGCTCGGCGGAGGCGACGCCGGACTGCACCAGGTTGGCCATGCTGGCGACCTGGGTGAGCGGCTGGCTGAACTGCCGCGAGTACTGGATGAACGCCTGCACGTCGCCGATCGACAGCGCGCCGCTGGCGACCCGCAGGCCGCCGACGACGGCGACCAGCACGTACTGCAGGTTGCCGATCAGCATCATCGCGGGCTGGATGATCCCGGAGATGAACTGGGCCCGGAAGCTGGCCTCGAACAGCGCCTCGTTGTGCTCCCGGAAGGTCTCGGCGGACTCCTTCTGCCGGCCGAAGACCTTCACCAGGGCGTGGCCGGTGTACATCTCCTCGATGTGCGCGTTCAGCTGCCCGGTGGACTTCCACTGCTGGACGAACTGCGGCTGCGCCCGCTTGCCGACCCTGGTCGCCACCATCACCGACAGCGGGACGGAGATCAGCGCGATCAGGGCGAGCAGCGGCGAGATCCAGAACATCATCGCCAGCACGCCGACCACGGTGAGCAGCGAGTTCACCACCTGGCCCATGGTCTGCTGCATGGACTGGCCGACGTTGTCGATGTCGTTGGTGACCCGGCTGAGCACCTCGCCGCGCGGCTGCTTGTCGAAGTAGCTGAGCGGCAGCCGGGCGAGCTTGGCCTCGACCTCCTGGCGCAGCCGGTAGCTGGCCCGCTGGATCGCCCTGGTGGCGAGCCGCCCCTGGGCGATGCCGAAGACGGCGGAGGCGAGGTAGATCACCAGCACCCAGAGCAGCACGGTGCCGATCGCGCCGAAGTCCATGTGCTGGCCGGGGGTGAAGTCGACCGAGGAGAGCAGGTCGGCGGCGCCGCCGTCACCGTGCGCCCGTACGCCCGCGACGGCGTCCGCCTTGGAGGTGCCGGCCGGGAACTGCTGGCCGACCACGCCCGCGAAGATCAGGTCGGTGGCCTGGCCGAGCACCTTGGGCCCGGTCACGGCGCAGCCGATGCTGAGCACGCCGAGTGCCAGGACGCCGCCGAGCAGGGCGCGTTCGGGGCGCAGCAGGGTGAGCAGCCGCTTGCCCGAGCCCTTGAAGTCCATCGACTTCTCGGAGCCCTGGCCGCCCATGAACCGGCCGGGGCCGGCCGGGCCGCGGCGGGCGGCGGCGGCCTGCGAGTCGCTGGGCAGCTCGCCGGCGCCGGGGCCCTTCCTGGCGGGCGCCTTGTTCTGCGGGGTGGTCACGCCGCCTCCTGCTCGGTGAGCTGGGAGAGCACGATCTCCCGGTACGTCGGATTGCCGGCCATCAGCTCGCCGTGGGTGCCGCTGCCGACGACGGCGCCCTCGTCGAGGACGACGATCCGGTCGGCGTCGCGGATGGTGGAGACGCGCTGGGCGACGATCAGCACGGTGGCGTCGGCGGTCTCCCGGGCGAGCGCCTTGCGGAGCCTGGCGTCGGTGGCGTAGTCGAGCGCGGAGAAGGAGTCGTCGAACAGGTAGACGCCGGGCTTGCGGACGAGGGCGCGGGCGATCGCCAGGCGCTGGCGCTGGCCGCCGGAGACGTTGCTGCCGCCCTGGGCGATCGGGGCGTCGAGCCCCTCGGGGAGGCGTTCGACGAACTCCTTGGCCTGGGCGACCTCCAGGGCGTGCCAGAGCTCCTCGTCGGTGGCGTCGGGCCGGCCGTAGCGCAGGTTGCTGGCGACGGTGCCGGTGAACAGGTAGGGCTTCTGCGGGACGAGGCCGACCGTCTCGGCGATCGTCTCGGGGGCGAGCTCGCGGACGTCCACGCCGTCCAGCAGGACCTGTCCGGAGGTGGCGTCGATGAGCCGGGGGACGAGGCCCAGCAGGGTGGACTTGCCGCTGCCGGTGGAGCCGATCACGGCGGTGGTCTCGCCGGGGCGGGCGGTGATGTCGATGCCGCGCAGGACGGAGGCCTCGGCGCCGGGGTAGCGGAACTCGACGGCGCGCAGCTCCAGGTTGCCCCGGGCCAGGAGCTCGGTGACGGGCGTGGCCGGCGGGACGACGCTGGAGCTGGTGTCCAGGACCTCCTGGATGCGCTCGGCGCAGACCTCGGCGCGCGGCACCATCATGAACATGAAGGTGGCCATCATGACGCTCATCAGGATCTGCATCAGGTAGGAGAGGAAGGCGGTCAGCGCGCCGATCTCCATGCCGCCGCTGTCGATCCGCTGTGCGCCGAACCAGAGCACGGCGACGCTGGAGACGTTCACCACCAGCATCACGGCCGGGAACATGAACGACATCAGCTGGCCGACCTGGAGGGCGACGCCGGTCAGGTCCTTGTTGGCGTCGGCGAACCGGGCCTGCTCGTGGTCGTCCTTGACGAAGGCGCGGATCACCCGGATGCCGGTGATCTGCTCGCGCAGGACCCGGTTCACCGTGTCGATCTTCTTCTGCATGCTGCGGAACTTCGGGCGCAGCGAGCGGACGAGCAGGACCACCACGACGCCCAGCAGGGGCACGACGGCCAGCAGCAGCGCGGAGAGCGGCACGTCCTGGTTGAGCGCCATGATGATGCCGCCGACGCACATGATCGGCGCGGCGACCATCAGGGTGAAGCTCATCAGGGCCAGCATCTGGACCTGCTGGACGTCGTTGGTGGTCCGGGTGATCAGGGAGGGGGCGCCGAAGGTGCCGACCTCGCGGGCGGAGAAGGTCTGGACGCGGTCGAAGACGGCGGCCCGGACGTCCCGGCCGAACGCCATGGCGGTGCGCGCGCCGTAGTGGACGGCGCCGATCGAGCAGATCGCCTGGACGACGGTGACGGCGATCATCACACCGCCGATGCGCAGGATGTAGCCGGTGTCGCCCTTGACCACGCCCTGGTCGATGATGTCGGCGTTCAGCGTCGGCAGGTAGAGCAGGGCGAGCGTGGACACCAGCTGGAGCAGCACCAGCAGGGTGATCGGTCGGGAGTAGGGGCGCAGGTACGCCCTGAGCAGTCTGATCAGCACTGGCACACTCTTGTCGTCGGCAGTGGGATTCGCATCCCAATTCTCATGCTTCGGTGGACTCGTACAGTTGATTCGGGCTCCGTCGCCCCGAGGTTTGTCCTGTCCTTTGCCGAAGGTACCGGCGGGCCCGGTTGCGCGCTGCACCGGCGGCCCGCGGGGGTGCCAGCTGTCCTCACCCTCTTACGGAATGACCGGTTTCCCCCTAGGCTGCTGATTGCCCCCTTGTTACTCGCCGGTACCCGTCCGGTTAACCGGGGGCCCGGCGACCGCCCCCACGGGCGCCGCGACATCCCTCAGACGGCCACCCGCCCCCGGAGGTCCTCGTTGAGTTCCGCGCAGTCCCTGATCGACTCCGGCCGCGCCGACATCGTCGCCGGGCGTCCCGCCTCCGTCGCCCACCTGTTCCTGGACCGGGTCGCCGCCACACCGGCGGCTGAGGCCTACCGCTTCCCCGTCCCGGTGGACGAGCACGCGGCGGACGGCGCCCCCGGCGCCGAGCAGTGGCGCTCGCTGACCTGGGCGCAGACCGCCACCCGGGTGTACGCGGTGGCCGCCGGCCTGCTCTCCCTGGGGATCCACCCGGAGGACCGGGTCGGGCTGATGTCCTCCACCCGGCTGGAATGGGTCATCGCCGACCTCGGCAACATGTGCGCGGGCGCGGCCACCACGGCCGTCTACCCCAGCACCAACGCCGACGAGACGGCCTACATCCTCTCCGACTCGGGCTCCAGGGCGCTCTTCGTCGAGAACGAGAAGCAGCTCGCCAAGGTCATCGCCGAGCTCGGGCAGCTGCCCGAGCTGCGCACCGCCGTGCTCTTCGACGGCACCGTGCCGGCCGAGGCGCCGGCCGGGCTGAACGTGCTCACCCTGGCGGAGCTGGAGCAGCTCGGCGCCGAGTACCTGGAGCAGCACCCGGACGCGGTGCGGGAGGTCGTCGCCGGGCTCGACAAGGAGCAGCTGGCCACCCTCATCTACACCTCCGGCACCACCGGCCGCCCCAAGGGCGTGCGCCTGGTGCACGACTGCTGGGCCTACCAGGGCCGCGCCCAGGAGCAGAGCGGGCTGCTGCGCTCGGATGATGTGCAGTTCATGTGGCTCCCGCTGTCGCACGTGTTCGGCAAGAGCCTGATCTGCGGCCAGATCGCCACCGGCCACGTGATGGCGCTGGACGGCCGGGTCGACCGGATCATCCACAACCTGCCGGTGATCCGCCCGACCATGATGGCCTCGGCGCCGCGCATCTTCGAGAAGGTCTACAACGGCATCGCCGGCAAGGCCCGGGCCGAGGGCGGCGCCAAGTACAAGATCTTCATGTGGGCGGCGAAGACCGCCCGCGACTACGCCCGGGTCACCCAGGCGAGCCGGATCGCCACCGGGCGCGACAGCGCCCCGCTGGGGCTGCGGCTGCAGCACGCGCTGGCCGACAAGCTGGTGTACACCAAGATCCGGGCCGCCTTCGGCGGGCGGATGCGCGGCTCGGTCTCCGGCAGCGCCGCGCTGGCGCCCGAGATCGGCTACTTCTTCGCCGGCGTCGGCGTGCCCGTCCTGGAGGGCTACGGCCTGACCGAGACCTCGGCCGGGGTCTGCGTCAACCCCGCCGAGGACGTCCGGGTCGGCACCATCGGCACCGTGCTGCCCGGCACCGAGGTCCGGATCGCCGAGGACGGCGAGATCCTGCTCCGCGGCCCCGGCATCATGCGCGGCTACCACAACCTGCCGGAGAAGACCGCGGAGGTGCTGGAGCCGGACGGCTGGTTCCACACCGAGGACATCGGCGAGATCGGCCGGGACGACTTCCTGCGGATCACCGACCGCAAGAAGGACATGTTCAAGACCTCCGGCGGCAAGTACGTCGCGCCGAGCGAGGTGGAGGGCAAGTTCAAGGCGGTCTGCCCGTTCGTCAGCAACATCCTGGTGATCGGCAACGGCCGCAACTTCTGCACCGCGCTGATCGGCCTGGACGAGTCGGTGATCATGCCGTGGGCCGCCGAGCACGGCATGGCCGGCAAGTCCTACGCCGAGGTGGTCGGGGACGCGAGGACGCACCAGCTGATCGACGGCTTCGTGCAGCGCCTCAACACCGACCTCCAGCGCTGGCAGACGATCAAGAAGTTCACCCTGCTCCCGCGCGACCTGGACATCGAGCACGGCGAGCTCACGCCGAGCCTGAAGATCAAGCGCCCGGTGGTCGAGCGGACGTACGCGGACGCCGTCACCGAGATGTACGCGGGCGCCAACGAGGCCTGATCCGGCCGGCCGTCCCGCACGGCCCGGGCCGCCCGTTTCGGGCGGGCCCGGGCGGTACGGGACAATGGGGCAATGCCCTCCGCACTCCCCGACGGCGAACCCGTGCCGTCCGACGGTTCCCTGCCCGCACACGCCCTCGCCGGGCTCGGGTCGCGGCCGTTCGGCTTCTACCTGCACGTGCCGTACTGCGCGAGCCGCTGCGGCTACTGCGACTTCAACACCTACACCGCCACCGAGCTGCGCTCCTCGGGCGCCGTCGCCTCCCAGGAGACGTACGCCGACAACGTGGTCGCCGAGATCAGGCTGGCGCGCGAGGTCCTCGGCTCCGCCGACCTGCCCGTGCGGACCGTCTTCCTCGGCGGCGGCACGCCCACCCTGCTGCCCGCCCGGGACCTGGTGAAGATGCTGGCGGCCGTCCGCGAGGAGTTCGGGCTCGCCGACGACGCCGAGGTCACCACCGAGGCCAACCCCGAGTCGGTCGACCCGGCCTACCTCGCCGAGCTGCGCGCGGGCGGCTACAACCGGATCTCCTTCGGCATGCAGAGCGCCCGGCCGCACGTGCTCCGGCTGCTCGACCGCCACCACACCCCGGGCCGCCCGGAGGCCTGCGTGGCCGAGGCCCGCGCGGCCGGCTTCGAGCACGTCAACCTCGACCTCATCTACGGCACCCCCGGCGAGTCCGACGACGACTGGCGGGCCTCCCTGGACGCCGCGATCGGCGCCGGACCGGACCACGTCTCGGCCTACTCGCTGATCGTCGAGGACGGCACCAAGCTGGCCGCCCGGGTCAAGCGCGGCGAGCTGCCGATGATCGACGACGACGTGCACGCCGACCGCTACCTGATCGCCGAGGAGGCGCTCGCCGCCGCCGGCTACTCCTGGTACGAGGTCTCCAACTGGGCCACCACCCCCGAGGGCCGCTGCCGCCACAACGAGCTCTACTGGACCGGCGGCGACTGGTGGGGCGCCGGCCCCGGCGCGCACAGCCACGTCGGCGGCGTCCGCTGGTGGAACGCCAAGCACCCGGCCGGCTACGCCCGCGCCCTCGCCGAGCGGCGCACCCCGGCCCAGGGCCGCGAGCTGCTCACCGACGAGGACCGCCGGGTCGAGCGCATCCTGCTCGAACTGCGCCTCGCCGAGGGCATCCCGCTCTCCCTCCTCGCCGGGGCCGGCCTGAAGGCCGCCGAGCGGGCCCTGGGCGAGGGCCTGCTCGACCCGGCCGGCTACGCCGGGGGCCGCGCCACCCTCACCCTCCAGGGCCGCCTGCTGGCCGACGCGGTCGTGCGCGACCTGGTGGACTGACGTTCGCGGCGCGGCCGTCGGCCGCCGTCGCCGGACCCGGGCGGGTCCGGCGCGCTCCGGGCGGGGTTCAGTCCTCCGAGGTGACGAAGTCGATCAGCTCCTCCACCTTGGCCAGCAGCGCGGGCTCCAGGTCCTTGTAGGAGTCGACCGAGGCCAGGATCCGCTTCCACGCGGCGGGGGTGTCCGCCGGCCAGCCGAGGCGGCGGCAGACGCCCTCCTTCCAGACCTCGCCGTACGGGACGTCCGGCCAGCCGGGGATGCCGACGGAGGAGGGCTTCACGGCCTGCCAGACGTCGATGTACGGGTGGCCGACGACCAGCACCGCGGTGCCGGTGACCCGGGCGGCGATCCGGTGCTCCTTGGTGCCGGGGAGCAGGTGGTCGACCAGGACGCCGAGCCGGCGGCCCGGGCCGGGCGCGAAGTCGGCGACGATCGCGGGCAGGTCGTCGATGCCCTCCAGGTACTCGACGACCACGCCCTCGATCCGCAGGTCGTCGCCCCAGACCCGCTCGACCAGCTCGGCGTCGTGCCGCCCCTCGACGTAGATCCGCGACTCCCGGGCCACCCGGGCCCGGGCGCCGGGCACGGCGACCGAGCCGGAGGCCGTGCGGCCGGGGGCGCGGGAGGGCGTCGGCGCGGCGGCGGCGGGCCGGACCAGGGTGACCGCCCTCCCGTCGAGCAGGAAGCCGCGCGGGACCAGCGGGAAGACCCGGTGCTTGCCGAAACGGTCCTCCAGGGTGACGGTGAACCCCTCGGCGGTCTTCTCGCACCGCACCACCGCCCCGCAGAAGCCGGTCGCGGCCTCCTCGACCACGAGGTCCCGCTCGGCGGGCACGTCGGGGGCGGGCGGTTGCTTCTTCCACGGCGGAGTGAGGTCCGGTCCGTACTGGCGGCTGCGCATGCAGCCGACTATAGGCAGTGCCACCGGCCGGGCCCGGGGGCCGTCACAGGCCCGGCGCGCCCCAGACCGGGAACCAGCGGGTGAGGTCCTTCTCCAGCCGCAGGTCGTTCCCCAGCATCGCGTTGACCTGAAGCTCCAGCGGGCTGTTGCGCTTCTCCCCGCCGCCCGGCACCGGCGCGAACGGGTAGAACGTCCCGCGCTTGTACAGGTAGACCAGCGCCAGCGGCTGCCCCTCGGCGCTGCGGAAGCCCACCAGCGAGCAGAGCAGCTGCGGGCCGAAGCCGTTCGCCTCCAGCTCGCTGTTGACCGCGTGCAGGTCGTTGACCAGCTCCGGCAGCTCCTCGGGCGTGTGCCGGGCGAGCAGCCAGGAGTACCCGTAGGCGTCCTTGGAGGCCTCCACCGGGACGCCGCCGCGCTCGGTGTCGGCGTCCAGCAGGGCCCGGACCTGCCGCTCGACCTCGACGAACGCCCCGCCCTCGACGGAGGCGAAGCAGACCGACCCGACCCCGGTCGGCCGGAAGCCGGCCGCCGCCTCCAGGGTCAGCGCGGCCGACGGCACGCCGAACAGCTGGTCGAGATCGGGCCTGACCGGCTTGGTGCGGCCGAACAGCGCGTCCAGGATTCCCACGGCGGTCCCCTCCGGGATTCGTACGGCGGCTCAGCGGCCGAGCTCGGTGGAGATCCTCGCCAGCTGCTCCAGCCGCTTCTCCAGCGACGGGTGGGTGGAGAACAGCTGCGAGGCGGTCTCCCGGGCGCTCAGCGCCGGGGCGAAGTAGAAGGCGTTGTACGCCTGCGCCTGGCGCAGGTCCTTGGTCGGGATCGCGGCGATCTGGCCGGTCACCTTGGTCAGTGCCGAGGCCAGCGCGCTGGGCCGGCCGGTGAGCTGGGCGGCCGCCCGGTCGGCGGCCAGCTCCCGGTAGCGGGAGAGCAGCCGGGTCAGCAGGAAGCTGATCGCGTACACCACGACCGACACCAGCGGGATGACCAGCGCGGCGATCGCGGCGTTGGAGTCGTTGCTGTTGCGGGCGCCGCCCATGAAGCCGCCGTACATCGCGATCCGGGTCATCGCCCCGGCCAGCACCCCGAGGAACCCGGCGATGGTCATCACCGCGACGTCCCGGTGGGCGACGTGCGACAGCTCGTGCGCCAGGACGCCCTCCAGTTCCTCGGGCTCCAGCCGCCGCAGCAGCCCGGTGGTGACGCAGACCACCGCGTTCTGCGGGTTGCGGCCGGTCGCGAAGGCGTTCGGCATGTCGTTGTCGGCGACCGCCACCCGCGGTTTGGGCATGTCGGCGAGCGCGCAGAGCCGGTCGACGGTGCCGTGCAGCTGGGGGTACTGCTCCGGGGTCACCCGGTGGGCGCCCATCGCCCGTTCGGTGATCTTGTCGCTGAACCAGAACTGGGCCACGAACAGCCCGCCGGAGATCAGCACGATCAGTGGCCAGGCGCCGCGCAGCAGCGCGATCAGCAGGCCGGTGAAACCGACGTACAGCAGTCCGATCACGAACACCGTCCCGACCATCCGGCCGGTCAGGCCGCGGTCCGGTGCGAAGCGGGTGTGCTGACCCGAGGTCGACATCGCTGGTCCTCCGTTCGCCGTTCGCTATCGATGCTGCCACCCGGCCGGGCCCTCGGCATCACCCGCGTGCCGCGGAGTGCGGGCAGGATCACCCCGGCGGGGCCGTTCCTGCCGTCGGACCCGGGCCTTACACTGGCAGGTACGGTTCTGGCACTCGTCTGTTCAGAGTGCCAAAGCCGCGGTCCGCCCAGAGCGGCCCGGAACATGCCAGAACGGACACATGTCACCACGGACAACGTGCGAAGAGGGAGGTGCGTGCCCCATGGCCGGTGAGGTCCGCCAGCTCGACGAACGCAAGCTCGCCGTGCTCCGCGCCATCGTCCAGGACTATGTGGGCACCGAGGAGCCGGTCGGCTCCAAGGCCCTCGTCGAACGACACAACCTCGGGGTCTCCCCGGCCACCGTGCGCAACGACATGGCCGCGCTGGAGGAGGACGGTTTCATCCACCAGCCGCACACCAGCGCCGGGCGGATCCCCACCGACAAGGGGTACCGCCTGTTCGTCGACCGGCTGGCCGAGGTCAAGCCGATGAGCGCGCCCGAGCGGCGGGCCATCCGGCACTTCCTGGACGGCGCGGTGGACCTGGACGACGTGGTCGCCCGCACGGTCCGGCTGCTCGCCCAGCTCACCCGGCAGGTCGCGGTGGTCCAGTACCCCTCGCTCTCCCGGTCCACGGTGCGCCACATCGAGCTGGTCGCGCTGGCTCCGGCCAAGGTGATGCTGGTCCTGATCACCAACACCGGCCGGGTCGAGCAGCGGATGGTCGACTGCCCGGGCACGGTCGGCGAGGTGGTCCTCGCGGACCTCCGGGCCAGGATCAACGCGCGGGCCGTCGGCGTGCGGCTGCCCGAGGTGCCGGGGCTGCTGGACGAGCTCCCGGCGATGTTCGAGGCGGCGGACCGACCGGCCGTCACCGTCGTCCTGGCGACGCTCTTCGAGGCGCTCGCCGAGCAGAACGAGGAGCGGATCATGCTGGCCGGCACGGCCAACCTGACCCGCTTCGGCCACGACTTCCCGCTCACCATCCAGCCGGTGCTGGAGGCCCTGGAGGAGCAGGTCATCCTGCTCCGCCTCCTGGGTGAGACCGCCGACGCCGGGATGACGGTCCGGATCGGCCGGGAGAACGCGTACGAAGGGCTCAATTCCACCTCGGTCGTCTCCGTCGGTTACGGTTCGGGCGACGAGAGCGTGGCCAAACTGGGTGTGATCGGTCCGACCCGGATGGACTATCCGGGCACAATGGGGGCGGTGCGAGCGGTGGCACGGTACGTGGGCCAGATCCTGGCCGAGTCGTAGGGAACGACCGGCGTCACACCTGTGACACCGGTACCAGTCGCAAGCACTTCTACAGGCGGAACAAGCGGAGCATTTGGTGGCCACGGACTACTACGCGGTACTCGGCGTCCGACGGGATGCGGGGCAGGACGAGATCAAGAAGGCGTTCCGGCGCCTGGCGCGCGAACTGCACCCGGACGTCAACCCGGACCCGAAGACGCAGGAGCGGTTCAAGGAGATCAACGCCGCCTACGAGGTCCTCTCCGACCCGCAGAAGCGGCAGGTCTACGACCTCGGCGGGGATCCCCTCTCGCCCAACGGCGGAGGCGCGGGCGGCTTCGGCGCCGGCGCGGCCGGATTCGGCTTCTCCGACATCATGGACGCGTTCTTCGGCGCGGCCTCCGGTCAGCGCGGCCCGCGCTCGCGCACCCGGCGCGGCCAGGACGCCATGATCCGGCTGGAGATCACCCTGGAGGAGGCCGCGTTCGGCACCACCAAGGAACTCCAGGTCGACACCGCCGTCACCTGCACCACGTGCAGCGGCGAGGGGGCGGCCCCCGGCACCTCCGCGCAGACCTGTGACATGTGTCGCGGCAAGGGCGAGGTCTCCCAGGTCACCCGGTCCTTCCTGGGCCAGGTCATGACCTCCCGGCCGTGCCCGCAGTGCCAGGGCTTCGGCACCGTCGTGCCGACCCCGTGCCCGGAGTGCGCCGGCGACGGCCGCGTGCGGGCCCGCCGCACCCTGACCGTCAAGATCCCGGCCGGTGTCGACAACGGCACCCGGATCCAGCTGGCCGGCGAGGGCGAGGTCGGCCCCGGCGGCGGCCCCGCCGGCGACCTCTACGTCGAGATCGCCGAGACCACCCACCCGACCTTCCAGCGCCGCGGCGACGACCTGCACTGCACGGTCACCATCCCGATGACGGCCGCCTCGCTCGGCACCCAGGTGCCGCTGCAGACCCTGGACGGGCTGGAGGAGGTCGACATCCGGCCCGGCACCCAGTCCGGCCAGTCGATCCCGCTGCACGGCCGCGGCATCACCCATCTGCGCGGCGGCGGCCGTGGCGACTTGATAGTGCATGTCGAGGTGCAGACGCCCACCAAGCTCGACCCCGAGCAGGAGGACCTGCTGCGCCGGCTCGCGGTGCTGCGCGGCGAGGAGCGGCCCTCCGGCCAGTTCGCGCCGGGCCAGCAGGGGCTGTTCTCCCGGCTGAAGGACGCCTTCAACGGCCGCTGACCGTACCGGCGCCCGGTGGTCCCGCTCCCCGCGGGTCACCGGGCGCCGTCGTTCCCCCGCCCGTACCCCCGACTCCCAGGAACCGCCATGACCGCGCCCGTGTTCGTCGTCGAGACCGCGCAGCTCGCCTCCGCCGCCCCCGGCGCGGTGGTCCGGCTGGACGGCCCGGAGGGGCGGCACGCCGCCGCCGTGAAGCGGCTGGAGCCGGGCGAGGCGGTGACCCTGGCCGACGGGCTCGGCCTCGGGGTGGACGGCACGGTCACGGCCGTCCACGGCAAGGACGCCGTCGAGGTGACGGTGGCCGCGGTCCGCCGGGAGGCCGACCCGGCGCCGCGGATCGTCGTCGTCCAGGCGCTGCCCAAGGGCGACCGCGGCGAACTGGCCGTGGAGACCATGACCGAGGTCGGCGTGGACGTGGTGATCCCCTGGGCCGCCTCCCGCTGCATCACCCAGTGGAAGGGCGAGCGCGGCGCCAAGGCGCTCGCCAAGTGGCGGGCCACCGCCCGCGAGGCGGGCAAGCAGTCCCGCCGGCTGCGCTTCCCCGAGGTCCGCGAGCTCGCGACCACCCGGCAGCTGGCGCCCGTCCTGGCCGGTGCCGCGCTCGCCGCGGTGCTGCACGAGGAGGGCGCCGAGCCGCTGGCCGGCGCCGTGCTGCCCGGCGGCGGGGACATCGTGCTGGTGGTGGGACCCGAGGGCGGGGTCTCCCCGGAGGAGCTGGCCGCCTTCGCCGAGGCCGGTGCCGGGCCGTACCGGCTCGGGCCCTCGGTGCTGCGCACCTCGACCGCCGGGGTGGCCGCCGGCGCCCTGCTGCTGGGCCGCACCGGCCGGTGGGGCTGAGCACCCGGGCCGGGTGACCGGGCGGTCGGGCGGTCGGGCGGTCGGGCCGGCTGCCCGTTCGTCCCTCGTAGGGGGCGGCCTGGGCGAAACCCGGGGCACGCCACCCGGGCCGGTGCATAGGGTGCGGCTGTGAGCGAATCCCCGAGCACCCCTGCCGGCGCGTACCTGCGCCATCCGCACCTGCACGGTGACCTGATCACCTTCGTTGCGGAGAACGACGTCTGGCTCGCCCCGTTGGACGGTGGCCGGCCCTGGCGGCTGACCGCCGATCACGTCCCGGTCCGCCGACCGCGCTTCTCGCCGGACGGGCGGCACATCGCCTTCGTCTCGACCCGGGACGGCGCACCCGAGGTGCACGTCGCGCCGGTGGACGGCGGGCCCTCCCGCCGGCTGACGTACTGGGGCAGCGACCAGACCCAGTTGCAGGGCTGGACGGCCGACGGCCGCCCGATCGCCACCACCTCCGCCGGGCAGGCCACCCTGCGCCGCACCTGGGCGCACGCCGTGCCGCTGGACGGCGGTGAGCCGCAGCGGCTGCCGTACGGGCCGATCGGCGGCCTGGCCCACGAGCCGGGCGGCGACCGCGTGCTGCTGCTCTCGGCGGCCGGCGCGGAGCCCGCCCGGTGGAAGCGCTACCGGGGCGGCCGGGTCGGCAAGCTCTGGATCGGCGCCGAGGAGTTCACCCGCGTCCACGAGGGGCTGGACGGCCACATCGAGTCGCCGCTGTGGGTCGACGCGCCCGGCGGCGCCCGGATCGCCTTCCTCGCCGACCACGAGGGCGTCGGCGAGCTCTACTCCAGCCTCCCCGACGGCAGCGGCCTGCGCCGCCACACCACCTCCGCGGAGGGCTTCTACGCCCGCGGCGCCACCAGCGACGGCACCCGGGTGATCTGGCACCGGGCCGGCGACCTCTGGCTGCTGGACGACCTCGACGGCGCCGAGCCGCGCCGGCTGGACGTCCGGCCCTCCGGTCCCCGCTCCGGCCGCCGGCCCCGCCCGGTGCCGGCCGCGCACTGGCTGGAGACCGCCGTCCCCGACCGCACCGGCCGGGCCGGCGCCGTCGTGGTGCGCGGCAGCGTGCACTGGCTGCCGCACCGGGAGGGCCCGGCCCGGGTGCTGGACGAGACGCCCGGCGTACGGGCCCGGCGGGCCCGGGTGGTGCCCGGCGAGGACGGCGCGCAGGGCGTGCTCTGGGTGACCGACGCCGAGGGCGAGGACGCCATCGAGTACGCCCCCGCCGTCCTGGGCGACGAGCGCCGCCGACTGGCCACCGGGCAACTGGGCCGGGTCCGCGCGCTGGCGGTCTCGCCGGACGGCAAGCAGGCGGCGGTCGGCTCGCACGACGGCCGGGTGCTGCTGGTCACGCTCGCCGACGGGACGGTGCACGAGCTGGACCGCAGCACCGACGGCGAGGTCAGCGGGCTGGCGTTCAGCCCGGACTCCGCCTGGCTGGCCTGGTCGCGGCCGTGCCCCGGCTTCGGGGCCTGGTCGCTGCGCCAGATCGTGCTGGCCAACCTGGCCACCCGCACGGTCGGCGAGGTCACCCCGGCGCGCTTCATCGACACCTCGCCGGCCTTCACCGCCGACGGCCGCCACCTGGCCTTCCTCTCGGTGCGCAACTTCGACCCGGTCTACGACTCGCACGTCTTCGACCTGTCGTTCCCCAACGGCTGCCGCCCCTACCTGGTCACCCTGGCCGCCGACACGCCCTCCCCGTTCGGGCCGCGGCGGGCCGGTCGGCCGGCCGGCGGGGAGGACGACGAGCCCAAGGGCAAGAAGGCGGACGGCGAGGAGGGCGCGGCCGACGCCCCGCCCGCCACCCGGGTCGACCTGGACGGGATCGCCGACCGGATCATCCCCTTCCCGGTCGAGGGCGGCCGGTTCGGCGAGCTGGCGGCCGCCAAGGACGGCGTGCTCTGGACCAGGATCCCGCTCACCGGTGAACTCGGTGACGACGCGGCCTCGTTGGAGGACGACGAGGCGCGCCCCGCGCTGGAGCGGTTCGACCTGCGCAAGCGCCGCGCCGAGCAACTGGTCGACGGCCTGGACGCGTTCGAGGTCAGCGGCGACGGCACCCGGGTCGCCGTGGTGGACGAGGGCGAGCTGCGGATCGTCCCGGCCGACCACAAGGCGGTCGGCGACGACGACGAGATCGACGTCGACCTCGACCGGCTGCGGGTGACCGTCGACCCGGCGGCCGAGTGGCGGCAGATGTACGACGAGAACGGCCGCCTGATGCGCGACAACTTCTGGCGCCCGGACCTCGGCGGCCTGCCCTGGGCCGCCGTCCTGGACCGCTACCGGCCGCTGGTCGAGCGGCTCGGCTCGCACGACGACCTGGTCGACCTGCTCTGGGAGGTGCACGGCGAGCTGGGCACCTCGCACGCCTACGTGGCGCCCTACGGCATCCACGTCGAGGCCGCCCGCCGGCAGGGCAAGCTCGGCGCCGACCTGGTGAAGGACGGCGACACCTGGCGGATCGCCCGGATCCTGCCCGGCGAGTCCTCCGACCCGCGGGCCCGCTCGCCGCTGGCCGCGCCGGGCGCCGCCGTCCGCCCGGGCGACGCGATCCTGGCCGTCAACGGCCGCCCGGTGGACGGGGTGACCGGCCCGGCCCCGCTGCTGGCCGGCACCGCCGGGCAGCCGGTCGAGCTGACGGTGGCCGGCAAGGACGGCACCGACCGGCGCCACCCGGTGGTCGTCCCGCTCGCGGACGACGAGCCGCTGCGCTACCACGACTGGGTGGCCGGCCGGCGGGCCGCCGTCCGGGAGCTGTCCGGCGGGCGGCTCGGCTATCTGCACATCCCCGACATGCAGAGCAGCGGCTGGGCCCAGATCCACCGCGACCTGCGCTCGGAGATGGCCCGGGAGGGCGTGATCGTCGACATCCGGGAGAACCGCGGCGGCCACACCTCGCAGCTGGTGATCGAGAAGCTGGCCCGGCGGATCGTCGGCTGGAACGTCGCCCGGGACCTCGCCAACCCGGTGCCCTACCCCGGTGACGCGCCGCGCGGGCCGATCGTCGCGCTGGCCGACGAGTTCTCCGGCTCGGACGGCGACATCGTCAACGCCGCCATCCAGGCGCTGAAGCTCGGCCCGGTGGTCGGCACCCGGACGTGGGGCGGCGTGATCGGCATCGACAGCAAGTACAGCCTGGTGGACGGCACCCTGGTGACCCAGCCCAAGTACGCGTTCTGGCTGGAGGGGTACGGCTGGGGCGTGGAGAACCACGGCGTCGACCCGGACGTCGAGGTGCCGGTCGCGCCGCACCAGTGGGCCGCGGGGGAGGACCCGCAGCTCGCCGAGGGCGTCCGGATCGCCCTGGCCACGCTGGCCGAGACCCCGGCCAGCACGCCGCCGCCGCTGCCCTGGGAGCAGGGCCCGGCCTCCTAGCGGCCGGCGGGGGTGCCCGGAGCGGGCGACCGGGCGCCCCGGCGGCCCGCTCCGGGACTGGGTAGGATGCGGGGCTGTTCTTGATCAAGACCGGTCGTCGGCCGGTCGGCAGCTCACGGGGGAGCACGCATGGCACAGGGCTATCCGCAGGCGCCGCACGGACAGCCGGCGTACGGGCAGCCGCCGTACGGGCAGCCGGCGCACGGGCAGGCGCCGTACGGTCAGGCGCCGTACGGTCAGCCGGCGCACGGACAGCCGGCGCACGGACAGCCGGCGCACGGACGGCCGCCGTACGGGCAGAGCCCCCACGGCGCGCAGCCGTACCCGCCCCAGCCGCCGTACGGCCAGTACCCGCCGCAGCAGCCGCACCCCCGGCCGTACCCGCCCCAGCCGTACGGCCGGTCCCCGCAGCAGCCGCACCCCCCGCAGGCGTACGCCCCCGGGGTGCGGCGGCCGGCGGAGGCCGGCAGCATCCGCCGGTTCCTCGCCGCCACCCTCGACGCCGCGCTGGCCCTCGCGGCCGGCTTCGCCGCCGCCAAGTCGGCGAGCGGCCCGGACGGCCCGGTCGGCGTCTACTTCGGCACGCTGTTCGGCGTCTTCCTCGGCGCCTCCTTCGCCAACCAGGTGCTGCTCGCCCGGCTGACCGGCTTCAGCCTGGGCAAGGGCGTCCTGGCCACCCGGGTGGTCCGCCACAAGGACGGCAGCCGCCCGCACACCTGGCGGCTCACCAAGAGGTGGCTGCTCGGCTACGTCATCGTGGTGGTCGGCCTGCTGACCGAGGATCCGGAGTCCGAGGGGACGGCCGTCGGGGTCCGCGTGGTCCGCCGCAAGCACCTGCGCGAGTACCAGCAGGCGACCGGGCGGCTCGGCTAGCATGCGGCCGTACGCCCCGACCGACACCGTGCGACACCGCGAGGAGACCCCGATGGCCGGCGAGCCGCAGTCCGACTGCCTGTTCTGCAAGATCGTGGCGGGCGAGATCCCGGCCACCGTGGTGCGCAAGACCGAGCACACCCTCGCCTTCCGGGACATCGCCCCGAAGGCCCCGACGCACGTCCTGGTCATCCCGCACGTGCACTACCCGAACGCCGCCGCGCTGGCCGCCGCCGAGCCGCGGATCGCCGGCGAGCTCCTCGCCGAGGCCGGCGAGGTGGCCAAGGACGAGGGCATCGAGGACTACCGGCTGATCTTCAACACCGGCGCCGGCGCGGGCCAGACGATCTTCCATGCCCACGTCCACGTCCTCGGCGGTATCCCGATGAACGAGCGCATGGTCTGAACGACGTGTCACAGCGCGAACTCGTCGTCCTCGGCACGGCCAGCCAGGTACCGACCCGGCACCGCAACCACAACGGCTACCTGCTGCGCTGGGACGGCGAGGGCCTGCTGTTCGACCCCGGCGAGGGCACCCAGCGCCAGATGCTGCACGCCGGGGTCTCCGCCACCCAGATCACCCGGATCGCGGTCACGCACTTCCACGGCGACCACAGCCTGGGCCTCGCCGGGGTGATCCAGCGGATCAACCTGGACCGCGTCCCGCACCCGGTGGACGTCTACTTCCCGGCCTCCGGGGAGGTCTACTTCGAGCGGCTGCGGCACGCCACCGCCTTCCACGAGACGGCCGTGCTGCGCCCCCGCCCGATCGAGGAGCCCGGCCCGCTGCCCGCGCCCGGCGCCCGCTTCGCGCTGGACGCCGTCCGGCTCTCGCACCCCGTCGAGTCCTTCGGCTACCGGCTCACCGAGCCCGACGGCCGCCGGCTGGTGCCCGAGCGGCTGGCCGCGCTCGGCATCGCCGGCCCGGACGTCGGCCGGCTCCAGCACCTGGGCGCCATCGAGTCGGACGGCCGGTCGGTGACCCTCGACCAGGTCAGCGAGTTCCGGCGCGGCCAGCGGTTCGCCTTCGTGATGGACACCCGGCTCTGCGAGGGCGTCCACGAACTCGCCGAGGGCGCCGACCTGCTGGTCATCGAGTCCACCTTCACCGACGCCGACACCCGGCTCGCCGAGGAGCACGGCCACCTCACCGCCGGCCAGGCCGGCAAGGTCGCCGCCGAGGCCGGCGCGGGCACCCTCGTGCTGACCCACTTCTCGCAGCGCTACCCGGACCTCGGGCAGCACCTCGCCGACGCCCGCAAGCACTTCGACGGCACCGTCGTGCTGGCCGAGGACCTGGCCCGGGTGCCCGTGCCGCCCCGACGGCGGCCGTGACCGCACGGCCCGGCCGGGGCCGCGCGGAAAACCGCTCGCGCCGCCCTGCGATCTGCTCCAGCATCGTCGGGTGCGGCCCCGCCGCCCGCCGCAGCGATCACGCTCGCGGCGTACCCTGGTGCCCCGGAAGGATCGAGCGGCACCACGAGACCACGGATGGGATGAGGCAGGCCCCAGCGCCGACCTATGAGTGACACATCGCAGACCCGTACGAACGGACAGTCGCGCCCCGAACCGGCCGACGAGGGCCGCACCAGCGCCCGGATCGTCATCCCCGAGAAGCACCCGATGGTCACCCTGCTCGGCACCGCGGACTCGCTGCTGCGGGTGATCGAGCGGGGCTTCCCCGCCGCGGACATCCACGTCCGCGGCAACGAGGTGACCGCCACCGGAGAGCGCGCCGAGGTCGCCCTGGTGCAGCAGCTCTTCAACGAGATGATGCTGGTGCTGCGCACCGGCCAACCCCTGACGGAGGACGCCGTGGAGCGCTCCATCGCCATGCTCCGGAGCGCCGTCGACGACCCGGACAGCCCGGCGCCGTCGCAGGTGTTCACCGCGAACATCCTGTCCAACCGCGGCCGCACCATCCGCCCCAAGACCCTCAACCAGCAGCGCTACGTCGACGCGATCGACAAGCACACCGTCGTCTTCGGCCTCGGCCCGGCCGGTACCGGCAAGACCTACCTCGCGATGGCCAAGGCCGTCCAGGCCCTCCAGGCCAAGGAGGTCAACCGGATCATCCTGACCCGTCCGGCCGTCGAGGCGGGGGAGCGGCTGGGCTTCCTGCCCGGCACGCTCTACGAGAAGATCGACCCGTACCTGCGCCCGCTCTACGACGCGCTGCACGACATGATGGACCCGGACTCCATCCCGCGCCTGATGGCGGCCGGCACCATCGAGGTCGCCCCGCTCGCCTACATGCGCGGCCGGACCCTCAACGACGCCTTCATCATCCTCGACGAGGCCCAGAACACCTCGCCCGAGCAGATGAAGATGTTCCTCACCCGTCTCGGGTTCAACTCCCGGATGGTCGTCACCGGCGACACCAGCCAGGTCGACCTCCCGGGCGGCACCCGCAGCGGCCTCAAGGTCGTCCAGGAGATCCTGGTCGACGTGCCCGACGTCCACTTCTCCGTCCTCACCAGCACCGACGTGGTCCGCCACAAGCTGGTCGGCCGGATCGTGGACGCGTACGAGCGCTGGGACGCCCGGCAGGAGGCCGAGGAGAACGCTCCGTCGGCCCGCAAGCCCGGCCAGCGGCGCCCCGGCAAGACCACCGCACCGCGCGCACCCCGACAGTCCCATCGCACCGAAAGCTGAGTAACCAGCCCGTCATGTCGATCGACATCGCCAATGAGTCCGGTTGGGACGCCGACGAGGAGTCCATCCTCGACGTCGCCCGCTACGCGCTGGACAAGATGCGGATCCACCCGCAGTCAGAACTGTCCGTGATCCTGGTGGACGGTGCGGCGATGGAGGAGCTGCACATCCAGTGGATGGACCTCCCCGGCCCGACCGACGTGATGTCCTTCCCGATGGACGAGCTGCGTCCCGGCAAGGAGGGCGAGGAGCTGCCGCAGGGCCTCCTCGGCGACATCGTGCTCTGCCCCGAGGTGGCCGAGCAGCAGGGCAAGGCGGCCCCGTCCAAGCACTCGATGGACGAGGAGCTGCAGCTGCTCACCGTCCACGGGGTGCTGCACGTGCTCGGCTACGACCACGAGGAGCCGGACGAGGAGGAGGAGATGTTCGGCCTCCAGAAGGCCATCCTGGACGGCTGGCGGGCCGGCCGCGGCCTGGGCGGCATCTCCCCGGCCCCCACCACCCACTGAGCGCGGAGCCCGAACCCCTGTGAGTGGTGAGAGTACGAGCTTCATCCTCGGTGCCGTGCTGCTGGTCGTCCTCGGCTGGCTGGCCGCATGCGCCGAGGCGGGCATCTCCCGGGTCTCCCGGTTCCGCGCGGAGGAGGCCGTCCGGGCAGGCCGGCGGGGCTCGGCCCGGCTGCTGGCGCTGGCCTCCGACCCGATCCGCTACCTCAACCTGGCCACCCTGATCCGGGTGGCCAGCGAGATGGCGGCGGCCGTCCTGGTCACCGTGGTCTGCGTGCGGAGCCTGGACGCCACCTGGCAGGCCGTGCTGCTGGCGTTCGGCGTGATGGTGCTGGTGTCCTTCGTGGCGGTCGGCGTCTCGCCGCGCACGATCGGGCGCCAGCACCCGCTGACCACCGCCACCGCGGCCTCCTTCGTGCTGCTGCCGCTGGCCGGCGTGCTCGGCCCGATCCCGCGGCTGCTGATCCTGCTCGGCAACGCGCTGACCCCGGGCAAGGGCTACCGCGAGGGGCCGTTCGCCTCCGAGGCGGAGCTGCGGGCCCTGGTGGACCTCGCCGAGAAGGACGACCTGATCGAGGACGAGGAGCGCCGGATGGTGCACTCCGTCTTCGAGCTGGGTGACACCATCGTCCGCGAGGTGATGGTGCCGCGCACCGACCTGGTGATGATCGAGCGGCACAAGACCGTCCGTCAGGCGCTCACCCTGGCGCTGCGTTCCGGCTTCTCGCGCATCCCGGTGGTCGGCGACAACGAGGACGACGTGGTCGGCATCGTCTACCTCAAGGACCTGGTGCGGCGCACCCACATCAACCGGGAGGCCGAGTCCGAGGAGGTCGGCGCGGTGATGCGGCCGGCCGTCTTCGTCCCGGACTCCAAGCCGGCCGGCGACCTGCTGCGCGAGATGCAGCAGCGCCGCTCGCACGTGGCGATCGTGATCGACGAGTACGGCGGCACGGCCGGGCTGGTCACCATCGAGGACATCCTGGAGGAGATCGTCGGCGAGATCACCGACGAGTACGACCGGGAGATCGCGCCGGTCGAGGACCTCGGCGACGGCTCGTACCGGATCACCGCCCGGCTGCTGGTCGAGGACCTGGGCGAGCTGTTCGGCATCGAGCTGGAGGACGAGGACGTCGAGACCGTCGGCGGCCTGCTCGCCAAGCTCCTCGGCCGGGTGCCGATCCCGGGCTCGTCCTGCGAGATCCCGCTGCCCGAGGACGCGGCCACCGACCTGACCTCGATCCGGCTGACCGCCGAGAGCTCGGCGGGCCGCCGCAACCGGATCGGCTCGATGGTCGCCACCCCCGTCAGGGCCTCGGCCGAGGCCGTCCAGGAGCCCGGCGAGTAGCGGTCGGACGGCCGCGGGGCGACGATGGCGTCATGACTCATCTACTGCGTGCGGAGTACGGCCCGCAGGGTCGGTCGGCCGGGGCGAAGTCCTGGCACGTCGTCCGGGCCGCGGATCCGACGACGGCCCTGTGCGGCCGGACGATGGACACCGATGCCGAGACCCGGCCGGACGAGGAGTGGGGCACCGGGCTGCGCTGCTGCCAGCAGTGCGGCTCGCTGTACATGCACGAGGTGCCGCACATGCAGGGGAGCCACCCCTACAGCTAGGTACCGGCAGGGGTGCGCCACCCCGACAGCCGGGCCGTGCGCCGCTCCGCGAGCGGAGTAGCGTGAATGAAGGCCGTTCGACGTCCCATGGTGGAGGTCACCATGAAGCTGCAAGACGAACTGCCCGTCGACCACCGCCTGCTCATGGTCTGGCGGATCGGGGCGGGGCTGGGCGGGGTGTTCCTGATCGTGTTCGGGATCCTCGGGCTGGCGGACCATCCGGGCTTCCTGTCCACCCGGGGCAGTGACATCGTCGGGCTGTCGACCAACGGGGCGCTCGCGATCCTCTCCATCGTGGTGGGCGTGATCCTCGTCGGCGGCGCCGTCATCGGCGGGAACTTCGCCGCCAACCTCAACATGGTGGTGGGCATCCTCTTCGTGCTCTCCGGCTTCTACGGCCTGACGGTGCTCGGCCGGCCGGACGCCAACATCCTCAACTTCCGGATGTCCAACGTGCTGTTCGCGTTCGTCTTCGGCGTGGTCGTGACGACCTTCGGGATGTACGGCCGGGTCAGCAGCCACCTGCCGCACGACAACCCGTACTGGCGCAAGCGGGCCGAGGACGAGCAGCCGCTGCCGAACGGTCCGAAGACCTTCGTCAAGGTCATGCGGCCGGGGCCGCCCAACCCGATCGGCCACTGAGTGCGGCCGCGACGACCGGTGACGGTGGTCGCGGCGGAGGGTGCGGGCGGCCGGTGAGCGGGGCGTCCTATGCTCGGCGCCATGAGTGACATCGTCGAGCTCGACCCCGAAGACAAGAAGATCATCACCCTGGCCCGCTCCGCGCGTGCCCGCAACGGCGTCGCGGAGGGGGCCGCGGTGCGCGACGAGACCGGGCGCACCTACGTGGCCGGCACGGTCGCGCTGGAGTCGCTGCGGCTCAGCGCGCTGCAGACGGCGGTGGCGATGGCGGTGGCCAGCGGTGCGAAGTCGCTGGAGGCGGCGGCCGTGGTGAGCGAGGCCGGGGAGCCCGCCGAGGCCGATCTGGCCGCCGTGCGGGACCTCGGCGGGGCCGGGACGCCGGTGCTGCTGGCCGGTCCGGACGGGACGCTGAAGGTGGCGGCGCAGGCCCGCTGAGGCCCGCTGGAGCTCCTTCCCGGGGTGGCGCGGGCCGCGCGCGGCCCGCGCGGGCGCCCGGCGGGAACCCGGGCGCCCGGTCCACCAGGATCCGCAGATAATCTCACCGGTACAGGGTGGCGGTGAGGGGGCTGGGGACATGGGGCCGTTCGCGTTCTTCGCGGGCCTGCTGCTGGGCGTCATGGGGATGGGCAAGTGGCAGGAGACCGGATCGCCGTTCTGGCTCTGGGGCTCGGTCGTCTTCCTCCTGGTCGTTCTGATCAGCGGGATCTCCGCCGTCCTGGGCGGCAAAAAGGGCTGACGGGGGCCGCCTGTCCGTCGAGCTCCCGGTGATCAGGGAGAATGGGGCCCATGAGTGCCCCTTCCTCCTCGTACCGCTCCGGCTTCGCGTGCTTCGTCGGCCGGCCCAACGCGGGCAAGTCGACCCTGACCAACGCCCTGGTGGGGACGAAGGTCGCGATCACCTCCGACCGTCCGCAGACCACCCGGCACACCGTGCGCGGCATCGTGCACCGCCCGGACGCCCAGCTCGTGCTGGTCGACACCCCCGGTCTGCACAAGCCGCGCACCCTGCTCGGCGAGCGTCTGAACGACCTGGTCCGCTCCACCTGGGCCGAGGTCGACGTGATCGGCTTCTGCCTGCCCGCCGACCAGAAGCTCGGCCCCGGCGACAAGTTCATCGCCAAGGAACTCGCCGACATCAAGAAGACCCCCAAGGTGGCCATCGTCACCAAGACCGACCTGGTCGACTCCAAGCGGCTGGCCGAGCAGCTGATCGCCGTCCACCAGCTCGGCGCCGAGCTGGGCATCGAGTGGGCCGAGATCATCCCGGTCTCGGCGGTCGGCGACAAGCAGGTCGAGCTGGTCGCCGAGCTGATCACCAAGCTGCTCCCGGAGGGCATGCCGCTCTACCCGGACGGCGACCTCACCGACGAGCCCGAGGTGATCATGGTCGCCGAGCTGATCCGGGAGGCCGCCCTGGAGGGCGTCCGGGACGAGCTGCCGCACTCGCTGGCCGTGGTGGTCGAGGAGATGATCCCGCGCGAGGACCGCCCGGCGGACCGCCCGCTGCTGGACATCCACGCGAACGTCTACATCGAGCGGCAGAGCCAGAAGGCCATCGTGATCGGGGCCAAGGGCGCGCGGCTGAAGCACGTCGGCACCACCGCCCGCAAGCACATCGAGGCGCTGCTGGGCACGCCGGTCTACCTGGACCTGCACGTCAAGGTGGCCAAGGACTGGCAGCGCGACCCGAAGCAGCTGCGCAAGCTGGGCTTCTGAGCCCGCCCGCACCGAGCGGGGCCCGTCCGGACGACCGCGTCCGGGCGGGCCCCGCGTCGTGTTCCGCGGCGGTGCGCGGGCGGGTGCCCTGGCCGTGCGCCCGGTCCGCGGTGTTCGCTGGGGCGGTACCCGGACGGCCGCGCGGCGCAGTGCCGCCGGCCGGGGGCCCGGACGGTCGAGCAGAGAGGTTTCCGCGATGCAGCTGAACACCCACGAGTGGGGCTCCGGCGACAGGACCGCCCTGTTGGTGCACGGGATCATGTCCGACCACCGCACCTGGCGCAGGGTCGGCCCGGCCCTCGCCGAGCGCGGCTACCGGGTGATCGCCGTCGATCTGCGCGGCCACGGCGCGAGCCCGCGCGGCGAGGGCGCCACCGTGACGGAGCGCTACGGCCCCGAGCAGTACGCCCAGGACCTGGTCGACACCCTGCCGGTCGGCGCCGACCTCGCCATCGGCCACTCGCTCGGCGGGCTGACGCTGCTGGGCGCGGTCGAACGGCTGAAGCCCGCCCGGGTGGTCTACTCGGACCCGGCCTGGCGGTTCGCCCAGCCGGACACCTTCGACCCGGCCGTCTTCACCCGCTTCAAGCGGGCCACCCGGGAGCAGATCACCGCGATCAGCCCGCGCTGGGAGGAGGCCGACGTGGAGATCGAGCTGGCCACCCTCGCGCTCTGGGACGCCGACAGCGCGCTCGCCCTCTCCGGGTACCGGACGACGGCCGGTCTGCCCGGCGCGCCGGCCGTCCCCTCGCTCGTCCAGCTCGCCGACCGGAGCACCCTGATCGGCCCGCAGGACGCCGAGCGGCTGCGCGCCACCGGCTACGAGGTGCGGACCGTGGCCGGCGCCGGCCACACCATCCACCGGGACGACCTCCCGGGCTTCCTGGCCTCGCTGGACGGCTGGATCTGAGCGGCCGGATCCGGACAGCGGGACCCGAACGGCTCGATCCGGGCGGCCTGATCCGGCCACCGGCGGCGCGCTGCCGGGTGGAAGCCGGGTGGAAGCCGCGTGGGGGCCGCGTGCGGGTCGCGTGCCGCTGCCGCGCGGGGGCTACGCGCCCTCGCGCAGCACCAGCGAGACCAGCTCCCGCTGCGACTCGGTGAGTTTCGGGTCGGCGCAGTGCACCGTCCGGCCGTCGACGGTGATCTCGTAGTGGAAGCCGTCCGGGACCCCGTACGAGGGCGCCCGCAGCCCGCCCGCGACGGCCTCGCGGGCGAGCGCGTGCACGTGCGGGGCGTCCGTCCGCGCGGTGGTGTCGAGCTCCGCGCGGCGGACGTTCCCCGCGAGGCCGCCGGTCCGGGTCACCTGGATACGCATGGTGTCCATGGTGCTACGCAGGGATGGCGTTTGCCGGGCTTTTCCAGGACCTTGACCTTATGGGTTCTTAAACCGTATGCGTGCTCAAGTCGGGCTCGGCCGCGGCCGGTCGGTTCAGGCCGTGCTGACACCCACCGTCGCCCAGGCCGCCGTCACGGTGTCGGCCACCGCGGGCTCCGGGTAGCGGGCCGCGGCGGCCGCGACGGTGGCCCGGGCGAAGGCGGTGAAGTCGGCGGTGGCGGGCAGCCGCCGGCCGGTCAGCGCGTCGTACCAGATCTGCCCGGCCCGCTCCCAGGCCGGGCCGCCCAGTGCGGTGGCGAGCAGGTAGAAGGCGTGGTTGGGGATGCCGGAGTTGATGTGCACGCCGCCGTTGTCCTGGGCGGTGCGCACGTAGTCGCGCAGGTGCGCCGGTTGCGGGTCCTTGCCGAGCTGCGGGTCGTCGTACGCGGTGCCGGGCGCCTTCATCGAGCGCAGCGCCACCCCCTGCACGCCCGGGGCGAGCAGACCGGCGCCGATCAGCCAGTCCGCGTCGCCGGCGTCCTGGCGCAGCGCGTACTGCTTGACGAGCGAGCCGAACACGTCGGAGACGGACTCGTTGAGCGCGCCCGACTGGTTGCGGTACTCCAGGCCGGCGGTGAACTGGGTGACGCCGTGGGTGAGTTCGTGACCGATCACGTCGATGCAGGCGGTGAAGTCGCCGAACACCTCGCCGTCGCCGTCTCCGAAGACCATCCGGTGGCCGTCCCAGAAGGCGTTGTCGTAGCTGCGGCCGTAGTGCACGGTGGCGTCCAGGCGCAGGCCCTGGTCGTCGATCGAGCGGCGGCCGTAGGCGTCGGCGAACAGCGCGAAGGTGGCGCCGAGGCCGTCGTAGGCGTGGTTGACGGACTGGTCGGGGACGGGCCCCTGGTCCTCCCGGCGCACGGTGCGGCCGGGCAGCCGCTCGGTGTGTCCGGCGTCGCAGACCACCCGCTCCAGGCGGGTGGCACCGGGCTGCGCCGGGACGGCGGTGAGGCGGGCCGTGCGGTGCACGGCGTCCAGGGCGAGGGAGCGGGCGGCGGGCTCGTGACCGTCCTCGGCGAGGCGGTCCAGGACGTACGGCGGAACGATCGCGCAGCGCGGCAGTTCGGCGGTCATGTGGCCAAGAGTGAGGCATTCGTGACGTGTTGTCACCGGCGCGGACGGAATCGGGCGCCGTCTCAAGGGGTGGAATGTCCGCCCGGCTCACTTCGGGGGCGCCCGACCCTGGGTTACGCTGGTGAACATCATGCGCAATTGGCTGCTCCTTCTTAGCTGCCGCGTCGAGGGCCTGTAGTCCACCAGGGCCGGCTCCCTCGCCGCGGGGACTGTGCTGTGCGCGTAGGAATTCGGGCGACCCGACGACGGGTCGCGAGCGGCAGCAGGCCGGCCAGTCGGGTGTCCTCCTCACCCCGACACGCCCCGCATACAGGAAGCCGAGAGTCACCTCCATGACCGAGCAGAGCTCCGCCGCGTCCATCCCCGCCGGTCGCGCGTTCGTCGACCGCCCCACCCCGATCACCGCCGCGAGCGTGCGCCAGCAGGGTGCGGGCATGCGCCACGGCCGCTACCTGCCCTTCGGCACCGTCGACCTGCCGGACCGCAGCTGGCCGTCGAAGGTGATCACCAAGGCGCCGCGCTGGCTGTCCACCGACCTGCGGGACGGCAACCAGGCACTGATCGACCCGATGTCCCCGGCTCGCAAGCGCAAGATGTTCGACCTGCTGGTCGGGATGGGCTACAAGGAGATCGAGGTCGGGTTCCCCTCCTCCGGCGCCACCGACCACGCCTTCGTGCGGTCGCTGATCGAGGAGGGGGCGATCCCGGAGGACGTCACCATCTCGGTGCTGACCCAGGCCCGCGAGGAGCTGATCGAGAAGACCGTCGAGTCGCTGGTCGGCGCACCGCGGGCGACCGTCCACCTGTACAACGCGACCGCGCCGCTGTTCCGCCGGGTGGTGTTCCGCAACGACCGGGCGGCCACCAAGGCGATCGCCACCGACGGCACCCGGCTGGTGATGGAGTACGCGGAGAAGCTGCTGGGCGACGACACCGTCTTCGGCTACCAGTACTCGCCGGAGATCTTCGTCGACACCGAGCTGGACTTCGCGCTGGAGGTCTGCGAGGCGGTGATGGACGTCTGGCAGCCGGGCGAGGGCCGCGAGATCATCCTGAACCTGCCGGCCACCATCGAGCGGGCCACCCCGAACGTCCAGGCCGACCAGTTCGAGTGGATGTCGCGCAACCTGTCCCGCCGCGAGTACGTCTGCCTGTCGGTGCACCCGCACAACGACCGCGGCACCGCCGTCGCCTCCGCCGAGCTGGCCTACATGGCCGGCGCCGACCGCATCGAGGGCTGCCTGTTCGGCCAGGGCGAGCGGACCGGCAACGTCGACCTGGTGACCCTGGGCATGAACCTGTTCTCGCAGGGGATCGACCCGCAGATCGACTTCTCCGACATCGACGAGGTGCGCCGCACCGCCGAGTACTGCAACCAGATGGAGGTGCACCCGCGCCACCCGTACGCCGGCGACCTGGTGTACACCTCCTTCTCGGGCTCGCACCAGGACGCGATCAAGAAGGGCTTCGACGCCCTGGAGGCCGACGCCAAGGCGGCCGGCGTACCGGTGGAGGAGCACACCTGGGGCGTGCCGTACCTGCCGATCGACCCGAAGGACGTCGGCCGCACCTACGAGGCGGTCATCCGGGTCAACAGCCAGTCCGGCAAGGGCGGCGTCGCGTACGTCCTGAAGAACGACCACAAGCTGGACCTGCCGCGCCGGATGCAGATCGAGTTCTCCCGGATCATCCAGGCCAAGACCGACGCCGAGGGCGGCGAGGTCACCCCGGCGGCGATCTGGGCGGTCTTCCAGGACGAGTACCTGCCGACCACCGACAACCCGTGGGGCCGGATCGCGCTGAGCGGCTCGCGCAGCCTGACCACCGAGGACGGCCGGGACGCGCTGACCGCCCACGCCCTGGTCGAGGGCGTGCCCGTCACCCTGGAGGGCACCGGCAACGGCCCGGTCTCGGCCTTCGCCGACGCGCTGGCCCGGATCGGGGTGGACGTCCGGGTGCTGGACTACGCCGAGCACGCGCTGAGCGAGGGCGGCGACGCCCAGGCCGCCGCGTACGTCGAGTGCGCCGTGGACGGCAAGGTGCTGTGGGGCGTGGGCATCGACGGCAACACCGTGCTGGCCTCGCTGAAGGCGATGATCAGCGCCGTCAACCGGGCGCAGCGCGGGTAGTTCGTACGAGTGATAGTCGACGGGCCGTCCTGCGGGGCGGCCCGTCGTCGTTCCGGGCGGCCCGGTGGGGCCGCTGTGTCCTGCGCCACATTCTTTCGGGTCGGAAGCCGTTCGAGGTACTGACACGTGCCGGTAACCATGGCAACATCGACCCACCGGAAAACCGGGTCGGTGGGACGGCCTCGGGCTCCGGTCGCGTGACCTGCCCATTGTTGTGCAGGCCGCCTGCCATGTCTGGGGAGTGGCGCCGTGACAGGGTTGTGGGGTGTTCGCCCGAAGTGGCGGACTGATGTTCTCGGTGACTTCTTCTGTCCGGGCTGTGGCGGGGACCGCAACTACCGCCGGCAACACGGCCGGCGGTGGCTGCGGCTGCTGGGAGCGGCGGTACTGCCGCTCGGCCCGGTCGTCCGGAGCGTGCAGTGCACCACCTGCCACGGCCGCTACGGGGTGGAGAGCCTGGACCAGCCCACCTGCGTGCGGCTGGGCGGGATGCTGCGGGACGCCCAGTACACCGTCGCCCTCGCGCTGTTGGCGGCCGGCGGCACGGCGCACCGGGCGGCTCGCGAGGCGGCCTGCGCGGCCGTCCGGGAGGCCGGCTTCGACGACTGCGGCGAGGCCCAGGTGCTCGCCGCGCTGGCCGCGCTCTCCGGGCTCGGCGGCGAACTCCACGACGCCCACGACCTGGAGGCACCCTCCGGTCAGGGGCTGGGGGAGGCCGGCTCGCTGGCGGTGGAGCTGCACGCGGTGCTCGAACCGCTCGCCCCGCACCTGGCCCACCACGGCCGGGAGCGGCTGCTGCTGCAGGGCGCGGCGATCGCGCTGGCCGACGGGCGCTACCTGCCCCAGGAGCGTGAGGCGCTGGCCGCCGTGGGGCGCTGTCTGGACCTGCCGCAGGCGAGGGTCGGCGCGCTGCTGGAGGCGGCCACCCGCGCTTCGTACTAGAGCTTCGTCACCGGATCCTCGTCACCGCTCCTCGTCACCGGTCCCCCTTGCTCGGCCCCTCGTCACCCGATTCCTCGCTCGACCCCTTCGTCACTCGGCCTTCGTACCGGAGCCTCGTACGCGGCCACCCCTCCCCGGGACCCCCACAAACCGGGCCCGACCTGCCCCCCCGCCCCCCGACGGGGAGGCGCCCCCACCCCGGGCCCGCCGTGACCCGCACCGATCGGGCCTCCCCCACGGCCCCGGTGCGGGCCACACGGCTGCCGGTCGGGGTCGGCGGTAGGGGACAATGGTAGGATGTCCACACTGTTCGACGCCGGCTGCGAGGCTTCCGCATGAGCGAGCGCAGCGAGGTGGGCGCATGAGCTTGTTCCGGGACGACGGCGTGGTGCTCCGGGCGCAGAAGCTCGGCGAGGCCGACCGGATCATCACCCTGCTCACCCGCCAGCACGGCAAGGTGCGCGCGGTGGCCCGCGGGGTGCGCAAGACCAAGTCCAAGTTCGGCGCCCGGCTGGAGCCGTTCTCGCACGTGGACGTGCAGTTCTTCAGCCGGGGGAGCGACCTGGTGGGGCGCGGGCTGCCGCTCTGCACCCAGGTGGAGACGATCGCCCCGTACGGCGGATCGATCGTCACCGACTACGGCCGCTACACCGCAGGGACGGCCATGCTGGAGACGGCGGAGCGGTTCGCCGAGAACGAGGGCGAGCCGGCCGTCCAGCAGTACCTGCTGCTGGTCGGCGGCCTGCGGACGCTGGCCGCCGGGCTGCACGAGTCCCACCTGGTGATGGACGCCTTCCTGCTCCGCTCGCTGGCCGTCAACGGCTACGGCGCGAGCTTCACCGACTGCGCCAAGTGCGGGCTGGAGGGCCCCAACCGGTTCTTCTCGCTCCAGGCGGGCGGTGTGCTCTGCGGAGACTGCCGAGTCCCCGGTTGTGCCGTACCCTCCCCTGAGACACTGGTACTGCTCGGGGCGCTGCTGTCAGGGGACTGGCGGACGGCCGACACCTGCGAGCCGAGGTACTGGCGGGAGGGCAGCGGCCTGGTCGCGGCCTATCTGCAGTGGCACCTGGAGCGGGGCATCCGCTCGATGAGATACGTGGAGAAGTGAGCACATGGCAGCGCGACGGCTCTTCGGCGGTGGCAAGCAAAGGGAGTACCTCCCCCCGACCCCGCACCCCAGCGGCGCACAGCCCCCGAAGATCCCCGGCGAGCTGGTCCCCAACCACGTCGCGATCGTGATGGACGGGAACGGGCGCTGGGCGAAGGAGCGCGGGCTGCCGCGCACCGAGGGGCACAAGGTCGGCGAGGCCGTGGTGCTGGACGTCCTCAAGGGCGCGATCGAGCTCGGTGTGAAGAACATCTCGCTGTACGCGTTCTCCACCGAGAACTGGAAGCGCTCGCCCGACGAGGTGAAGTTCCTGATGAACTTCAACCGGGACGTCATCCACCGCCGCCGCGACGAGATGGACGAGATGGGCGTGCGGGTCCGCTGGGCCGGCCGGATGCCCAAGCTGTGGAAGAGCGTCGTCCAGGAGCTCAAGGTCGCCGAGGAGCAGACCAGGGAGAACGACGCCGTGACGCTCTACATGTGCGTCAACTACGGCGGCCGGGCGGAGATCGCGGACGCCACGGCGGCCATCGCGGCCGATGTCGCGGCGGGCCGGCTCGACCCGAAGAAGGTCAACGAGAAGACCATCGCCAAGTACCTCTACCACCCGGACATGCCGGACGTGGACCTCTTCCTGCGCCCGAGCGGCGAGCAGCGGACGTCCAACTTCCTGCTCTGGCAGTCGGCGTACGCCGAGTTCGTGTTCCAGGACGTGCTCTGGCCGGACTTCGACCGCCGGGACCTCTGGCGGGCCTGCGAGCAGTACGCGCGGCGCGACCGCCGCTTCGGCGGGGCGATCCCCAACGAGGTCGCCGCCGGCGAGGCCGCCGCCGAGGTTCCCGCGCAGCGCTGAGGCGCCGCCGCAGCGGGCTTGTGCCGGGATCGTGCCGAAGGGCCCGTGGGAAACCTCCCACGGGCCCTTCGGCACGGCCGGATCAGACCTTCTTGGCACACTCCGCGCAGGTCCCGAAGATCTCCAGGGTGTGCGCGATGTCGCTGAACCCGTGCTCGGCGGCGACCGAGTTGGCCCAGCGCTCGACGGCCGGCCCCTCCACCTCGACGGTGGCACCGCAGTGCCGGCAGACCAGGTGGTGGTGGTGTCCGCTGCTGCAGCGGCGGTAGACGGCCTCGCCGTCGGCGGTGCGCAGCACGTCCACCTCGCCCGCGTCGGCGAGCGACTGCAGGGTGCGGTAGACCGTGGTCAGACCCACCGAGTCGCCGCGGTGCTTGAGCATGTCGTGGAGCTCCTGCGCGCTGCGGAAGTCCTCGATCTCGTCCAGGGCCGCCGAGACGGCGGCTCGCTGCCGGGTCGAGCGGGCGCGCGGCGACGGGCCTGCGGTGGTCACCGTGGGTCCTCCTGGGGGTGTGGGCATCTCGCACCTCATTGTGCCAGCCCCGCCCTCCGGTCCGGAGTGGTCGCGTCGGACGGGCTCTGCGCGGGCAGTTGGACGTCGCACACCGCGGGGCCCGGATCGGCCTTCGCCGTCCGGTGCCGGCGGCGGGCCAGCGGTGCGGCGATCGCGCTGAACACCGCGAACACCGCGATGGCGAGCAGCACGATGGCCGGCCCGGAAGGGACGTCGAGCTGGTAGGAGCCGGTGACGCCGGCCAGCGAGACCACCACGCCGAGGGCGATCGAGGCCGCCTGGGTGGCGGCGAAGGAGCGGGTGAGCTGCTGGGCGGCCACCACCGGGACCACCATCAGCGCGCTGACCAGCAGCAGTCCGACCACCCGCATGGCGACGGTGACGGTGATCGCGGCCATCACCGCGAGCAGCAGGTTGAGGAAGCGCACCGGCAGGCCGGTGACCCGGGCGAAGTCCTCGTCCTGGCAGATCGCGAAGAGCTGGCGGCGCAGGCCCACGGTGACGCCGATGACGACGGCCCCGAGGATGCCGATGGTGACGAGGTCGGCGGGGGCGACGGTCAGGATGGAGCCCCAGAGGTAGCTCTCCAGGCTGCCGGCGCCGGCCTGGGCGGACTTCGAGACCAGCAGCTTGCCGCAGGCCATGCCGCCGTAGAACAGCATCGCGAGGGCGATGTCGCCGCGCTGGTTGCCGCGCGAGCGGACCAGCTCCATGGTGACGGCGCCGAGCACGCAGACCAGGACGGCCATCCAGACCGGGCTGGTGTTGAAGATGAAGCCGAGGCCGACGCCGGTCATCGCGACGTGGCCCATGCCGTCGCCCAGCAGCGCCTGGCGCCGCTGCACCAGGTAGATCCCGACGGCGGGCGCGGTGAAGCCGACCAGGACGGCGGCGAGCAGGGCGCGCTGCATGAAGTCGTAGGAGAGCATCTCGGTCATGCGAGCAGCCTCGGCGGGGTGTGGTCGGCGTGCGGGTGGACGTGGTCGTGGCCGGGCAGGGCGTGCAGACCGGTGTTGGGGACGGGCGGGCCGTCGTGCGCGACGCAGCCGTCGCGCAGCACCACGGCGCGGTCGATCAGCGGCTCCAGCGGCCCGAGTTCGTGCAGCACCAGGAGCACGGCCGCGCCGCGCCCGACCTCGGCGCGCAGGGTGTCGGCGAGCACCTGCTGGCTGGCGGCGTCCACCCCGGCCATCGGCTCGTCCATGATCAGCAGGTCGGGGGTGCCGACCAGCGCGCGGGCGATCAGCACCCGCTGCTGCTGGCCGCCGGAGAGGTCGGCGACGCCGTCCCCGGCCCGGTCCAGCATGCCGACGGCGATCAGCGCGCGGTCCACCGCGTCCCGGTCCCGGCGGCGGAACGGCAGGAGCCGGTGCTGCGGCAGCCGCCCGGTGGAGACCACCTCGCGCACGGTGGCCGGGACGCCGGAGGCGGCGGTGGTGCGCTGCGGTACGTAGCCGATCCGGTGCCAGGCGCGGAACTTGGCGAACGGGATGCCGAACAGCTCCAGGCCGCCGTGCTCCAGCGCGACGGCGCCGGTCACGGCCTTGACGGTGGTGGACTTGCCGGAGCCGTTGGCGCCGAGCAGCGCGACCACCTCGCCGGGCTGCACCGTGAGGTCGACGCCGCGCAGCACCGGCCGGCCGCCGCGCGAGGCGACGGCGTCGTACAGGCGGACGGCCGGGGGTATCGGGTGGGTCATGGCGTGCTGTCGTCCCGTCAGCTGGTGGTGGCGGCGGAGGTCGTGCCGAGCGCGGCCCGCAGGTTGGCGAGGTTCTGCTTCATCACCGTCAGGTAGGTGTCCTTGGCCGGGTCCTTGACGCCCTCCAGCGGGTCCAGGACCGCGGTCTTGAGGCCGAGGTCCTTGGCGACGGTCTCGGCGAGCTTGGGGCTGACCAGGGTCTCGAAGAAGATCGTGGTGACGCCGTTGTCCTTGGCGGCCTTCTGGACGTCGGCCAGCCGGGCCGGGGTGGGCTCGGACTCCGGGTCGACGCCGTTGATGGCGACCTGGGTGAGGCCGTAGTGCTCGGCCAGGTAGCCGAAGGCGGCGTGGCTGGTGACGAAGGTCCTGCTCTTGGCGTCCTTCAGGCCGTCCCGGAACTCCTGGTCCAGGGCGGTGAGCGTGCCGACCAGCTCGTCGGTGTTCTTCTGGTAGTCGGCCGCGTGGGCCGGGTCGGCCTTGGCGAACTCGGCGCCGACGCTCTTGGCGACCGCGGCGTAGCGGGTCGGGTCGAGCCAGATGTGCGGGTCGCCGGGGGCCCCGTCGTGCTGGTGGCCGTCGCCCTCGGCGTGGCCCTCCTCGCCCTCGCCGAGGTGGTGGTCGACCAGCGGGCTGGCGGCGGTGGCGTCGACGACGTGCTTCGCGCCGGAGTCGGCGACCGCCTTGTCCACGGTGGGCTGGAGGCCCTTGAGGTAGAGCAGGGCGTCGGCCTTCTTGACGCTCGCGACCTGCTTGGCGGTGAGGTCCAGGTCGTGCGGCTCGGTGCCGGCCGGGGTCAGGGTGGTGACCTTGACGTGCTCGCCGCCGATCTGCGTGGCGAGGAACTCCATCGGATAGAACGAGGCGACGACGCCCAGCTTGCCGTCCGTGCCCTTGGCGCTGCTGTCCCCGCCGCAGGCGGTGAGGAGGAGCGTGCCGGAGAGGGCGGTCGCGGTCAAGGCAAGGACGGTGCGGGTAGGTCGTCGGATCATCATGACAACCATTCTCAGGTTAGATGGAAATGATTGTCAAATCACTCGGACGGGTGAGCGGTGCATGGTGATGGGTGGGTGGGGGAGGGCGATACCGATTTGAACCTCGTACCCGTATGGCCGGTAACCTGAGGTATTCGGGTACGCGCAACCAGCCGTGCCCTGACCGTGCCGTCGTACTGAAGAGAGCACTGTGGCCGCCGACAAGATCGACACGATCGTCAGCCTGAGCAAGCGCCGTGGCTTCGTCTACCCCTGCAGCGAGATCTACGGCGGCACTCGTGCCGCCTGGGACTACGGGCCGCTGGGTGTCGAGCTGAAGGAGAACATCAAGCGCCAGTGGTGGCGCGCGATGGTCCAGGCCCGTGAGGACGTCGTCGGGCTCGATTCGTCGGTGATCCTGGCCCGCGAGGTCTGGGAGGCCTCCGGTCACGTCGCCACCTTCAACGACCCGCTGACCGAGTGCCTCTCCTGCCACAAGCGCCACCGGGCCGACCACCTGGAGGAGAAGTACGAGGCCAAGCACGGCTTCCCGCCGCCGAACGGCCTCAAGGACATCAACTGCCCCGACTGCGGTACCAAGGGCTCCTTCACCGAGCCCCGGGAGTTCTCGGGCATGCTGAAGACCCACCTCGGCGTCACCGAGGAGGCCGGTGGCCTGGCGTACCTGCGCCCGGAGACGGCGCAGGGCATCTTCACCAACTTCAAGGCCGTCCAGACGACCTCGCGCAAGAAGCCGCCGTTCGGCATCGCCCAGACCGGCAAGAGCTTCCGCAACGAGATCACCCCCGGCAACTTCATCTTCCGCACCCGCGAGTTCGAGCAGATGGAGATGGAGTTCTTCGTCAAGCCGGGCGAGGACGAGCAGTGGCACGACTACTGGCTCCAGCAGCGCTGGGACTGGTACGTCGACCTCGGCCTGCGGACCGAGAACATGCGCTTCTTCGAGCACCCGAAGGAGAAGCTCTCCCACTACGCCAAGCGCACGGTGGACATCGAGTACCGCTTCAACTTCGGTGGCCAGGAGTTCTCCGAGCTGGAGGGCGTCGCCAACCGCACCGACTACGACCTGACGGTGCACAGCGAGGCCTCCGGCCAGGACCTCAAGTACTTCGACCAGGAGTCCGGCGAGCGGTACTTCCCGTACGTCATCGAGCCGGCGGCGGGCCTCAACCGCGCGATGCTGGCCTTCCTGATCGACGCCTACTTCGAGGACGAGGCGCCCAACGCCAAGGGCGTCCTGGAGAAGCGCGTCGGCATGCGGCTCGACCCGCGCCTGGCCCCGGTCAAGGTCGCGGTGCTGCCGCTGTCGCGCAACGCCGACCTGTCGCCGAAGGCCCGCGGCCTGGCCGCCGACCTGCGCACCGCGTGGAACGTCGAGTTCGACGACGCGGGCGCGATCGGCAAGCGCTACCGCCGCCAGGACGAGATCGGCACGCCGTTCTGCGTCACCGTCGACTTCGACACCCTCGAGGACAACGCGGTGACCGTGCGCGAGCGCGACACCATGTCGCAGGAGCGCGTCTCGCTCGACCAGGTGAAGTCGTACCTGGCGGCGCGGCTGATCGGCTGCTGACGTCCGGCAGTTGTTCCCGGGGAGCCCCCGTCCGCCTTCCGGCGGGCGGGGGCTCCCTGCGTCTCGGGTGGTGCCCGGTCCCGCGCCTACCGGCGGCCCCAGCGGGAGCGGGGTGCGGCGGCCGGGGTGGTGGGCAGGCCGGCGCTGCGCAGCGCGGCGAGGGTGGTGCGGTGGCGGCCCTCGTCCTCCACGAGGGCGGCCAGCAGCCCGTCGTACAGGGCGCGCTGCTCCCGGCTCGTCCGGTCCGCGGCGAGCGCGGTGGCGAGCCGGACCAGTTCGGCCGGCGGACGCAGCGCCGCGAGCTCGCGCAGCAGGACGGCGGACAGCGGCGCGGGCAGGGTGGTGGCCAGTTCCGTGAGGTCGGCGGTGGGCCGGCCGGCGGCCTGGCGCAGCAGCGTCCGGGCGTCGTCGGAGCGGCCGGCCTGCTCCAGCCCGGCGGCGAGGGCGGCCAGCTCGGCGGTGGGCGCGGAGCCCCACTCCCAGAGCAGGGTGGCGCTGTCCGCGTGCTGGCCGGTGCGCTCCAGGGCCGCCAGCAGGGCCGGCAGCGCGTCCGCCGGGTAGGCCCAGAGGGCGTGGAACAGCTCGGCGGCCTCCTGCGCCAGGCCGGCCTGGCGCAGCTCGGCGAGGGTGCTGGCGGCCTGCGCCGGGGTGCCGGCCGCGGCGCCGCGGGCCAGCTGGACGGAGGCGTCGGGCGGACCGCTGCGGGCGAGCAGACCGGCGAGCCGGGCGGTGTCGAGCGGGAGCAGCAGGGCGGCGGCCTGGCCCAGCAGGGCGGTGATCTCCTGGGCGGCGCCCTGGCGGTGCAGGGTGGTGATCCGCCCGGCGAGGGCGGTGAGTTCGGCGGGGGAGCGGCGCCGGGGCGGCTCCGGTGCGGGCTGGGGCGGCGGGGGCGCGGAGGCCGCCGGGGGCCGCGCGGCTTCGGCGGCCTCCTCGGGGCGGGTGCGCGGGGCTCCGAACCGCGCTCCGGTGGCGGGTGGTGGTGGGGGAGCTTGATGCACCGAAGGGGCGTGCGTCTCCTCGTACGCGCCCCCGAAGCGGGCGCCGGTGGGCTGCCGGGGTATCGGACTGCGCTGCGCCGGCTGCCGCAGGCGGTCCTCCAGCGCCGTCAGCTGCTCGCTCAGCTCCAGGCAGCGCGTGCCGAGCCCCTCGCGCAGCGTCCGCGCCTGGGCCAGCTGCCGCAGCAGCTCCGCGTCCGGCCGCTGCCGCTCCGGCACCGCCCGCACCGCCTCGGCGAGCCGCCGTTCGCGCTGGTTGGCGTACTGCCGGGCTCGCAGTAATTCGTCCAGCTCGGCACGGAGATCGAGCGCGTCCTGTTCGCTCTCGCCGGTGTGCTGAGCCGTGGGTTGTTCCGTGTGCCGTATCCGCATGATCGCCGCACCCTGTCCATCTCGACCCTGACTGCGGGCCATCCTGGTGTCGGTATACGGCGAGAGCGTTACGGCAGTGCGTCGAAATGTTTGCGAGTGCGGTCCAGGAGCACATGGACGGCGACCGATCCCGGCCCGGGCGCTCTGCCGCGCCCGGGTCGGACCTCGCGCCGCAGCACCCTCGGCGCGAGGGCGAGGGCGGCGCCCGTGGACGCCACCACCGTGGCGTCCAGGGCGGGGGCGATCGTGCTCACTGCGCCAGCCGGGTGCGGGCCTCCATCAGGGCGAACCCGAGGAGGTTCTCCCCGCGCCAGTCGGCCGGTCGTGCCGCCCGCTCGTCGTCGGCGGCGAGGCCGATGCCCCAGAGCCGGTCCACCGGGCTGGCCTCGACCAGGACGCGCCGCCGGGTGCCGAGGAGGTAGTCGCGCAGGGCCTCGTGCTGTCCGAACTTGGCGACGTTGCCCGTCACCACCAGCTCGAAGCGCCCCGCCGCCCAGGTGGGTTCGTCGAAGCCCTTGACCTGGCGCCCCAGCTTCTTGGCCTCGGCCGGGGTCCGGGCGGCGAGGATGCGCGGCACGATCGCCTCGTCCCCGAAGATCCGGGCCTTGCCGGCCATCATCCAGTGCTCGGCGGTCGTGTAGGTGACGCCGTCCACGGTGAACGCGGACGGCCACCACTGGCTCAGCGCACCCGGTCCGACCGACCCGTCCTGCTGCGGCTGGTGACCCCAGAACATCAGCCACTTCGGCTCGGCGCCGGAGGCGACGGCGGCCACCAGCTCGGCCCGGTTGCGAGTGTCGAGGGGGTTCCCCGTGTACGTGCTGCTCATATCGTCATTCTGACGCAAAGGGGCCGGTGGTGACCAGCGATTTGATCGAAGGGGGTGGGCCGGGGGCCACTTCTGCTCGATGGCGGGCAGGAGTTGACCGGTTCAGGTGCACCTGGTGGTCTCGTCGCCCGCCGGACGGTGCGTGTACTACGTTCCGGAATCACAACATCGCACAGAGGCATGGTCGACCCCGGCGGTGCTACCAACACCCCGGGGCCCGGCAACGGGAGCCGGACTCCCGATGCGCATTCGTCGTAGCGCCCAGGCGGGCAACTTCACCGTGCTGCCCGACGGCACGCTCCAGGGCCGTCGGCTCAGCTACACCGCCCGAGGCCTGCTCGCCGACCTGCTCTCCCGCCCCGAACCGCGCCTGCGCCTCGGCGAGGCCGAGGCGTCGGGGCTCGCGCCGCTGGTCGCCCGGTGGTTGGAGCGCGGTACTACGGTCGACGACCTCGCCCATGCGCTGCTGCCCGGCCTGCCGACACCCCTGCACTCCCCGCTGGGCGTGCTGCGCAGCTGCCTGGAACGCGAGATGCCGCCCGAGCGCGCACCGGGGGCCGTGGCGGCGGCCGGCTGCGCCGAGTGTGCCAAGTGCCATGACCCGGTGCCCGAACCGGGCGTCTGCCGCGCCTGTGCCGGCCTCGGGCACCGACCGGTCGCGGTCGGCGCCGGCGCGGCCGACATCCGCGCCGGTGTCACGCGCGCCCGCGCGGCCCTGCGCGGCGGCAGGGCGGGGCTGCACCTGGGTGGTGCGGTGGTGGCGGGGTGGTCGACCCGGGCCGGCCACCGCACGCAGAGGTGCCCCGGCCGGAGGGCCGGGGCACCTGGGCGAGCGGGCTGCGATCAGCTGTCGGCGGCGTGGCGGCGGCGCGAGACCGCCACCAGCGCGGCACCGGCGGCGACGGCTGCGGCGGCGCCGCCGGCCTCCCAACCGAGGCCCTCGTCCGCGCCGGTGGCGGCGAGCTGGCCGGAGGTCGGGGCCGCGATGCCGGTGGTGGTGGTGACCCGCGCGGGAGCCACGGCCGGGGCCGGGTTGGCGTTGCTGCTCACGGCGCCGGCGGTCTGGGCGACCTGGGCGATCTGGACGACCTGGGTGCCCTGCCCGGTCGACTGGCCCTGTCCGGCACCGGTGTTCTGGGCCTGGTTCGGCTGCTCGACCGGCTGGGTCGGCGTGGCGGCGGCCGCCGCGTTGGCCTCGTCCTCGGCGCGGGCCGTGTACTGGCCCTCCTTGAGGAACGCCAGGACGTCCGCGTAGCTGCCGTCGAGCGCCGCGCCGGCGGCCTTCTTGACGGCGGGTCCGCCGGTCTCCAGGAGCTGCGAGACCTTCACCCGGTTGTCGCTCTCGCGCAGCTTGGGCAGGGCGACCTCGAGGAAGTGCCGCAGGTCGGCGGGCGTGCCGTCGAGGGCCTTCTGGGCCGCCGCGAAGACGCGCGGGCTGACCTCCTTGTCGGCGATGACGATCAGGATCGCGACCCGGTCGTCCTCGGCGCGGGCCGTGTACTGGCCCTCCTTGAGGAACTTGACGATGTCCGCGTAGGTGCCGTCGAGCGCCGCGCTCGCGGCCTCGCGGACGGCGCGGCCGCCGGTGGAGAGGAGCTTGCTGACCTCGACGCGGTCGTCGTCCTGGCGCTGCTTGGCCAGTTCGACGGTGAGGAAGTGCCGCAGGTCGGCGGCGGTGCCGGCGAGGGCCTTCTCGGCGGCCTCGCGGACGCCGCGGCCGGTCGACTTGTCGGCCAGGATGCGCTCGATCTCGGCGCGGTCGTCGTCCTCGGCGCGGGCCGTGTACTGGCCCTCCTTGAGGAACTTGACGATGTCCGCGTAGGTGCCGTCGAGCGCGGCGCTCGCGGCCTCGCGGACGGCGCGGCCGCCGGTGGAGAGGAGCTTGCTGACCTCGACGCGGTCGTCGTCCTGGCGCTGCTTGGCCAGTTCGACGGTGAGGAAGTGCCGCAGGTCGGCGGCGGTGCCGGCGAGGGCCTTCTCGGCGGCCTCGCGGACGCCGCGGCCGGTCGACTTGTCGGCCAGGATGCGCTCGATCTCGGCGCGGTCCAGCGCTTCCTGGGAGTCGTGGTCCCCCGCGGCGTCGGACGCCGTGTCCGGACCGGACACCCCGGCGGGCGCGGGCTGGTCGGCAGCGGAGGCCATCGACGGGAACAGGACGGTGGGCGCGAGCGCGGCCGCGACGATGACGGCGGACACCTTGGGCAACTTCATCAAGCAGACCTGCTTCTTGAGCGGAGAACCCGGGGAGAGATCGTGAACGCCCTCAGCATAGATCGTCTTGTGTGTTCGTCGTATCAGCATTATTCAGTTGGGTCGCCAGAGGAGAAGAGACGCCGGCACCTCGCAAACGGCGATTCCGGACGTATGAGGACAGTCCTCCCGGGGAGGGCCCTCAAGGGTGCCGGGTCGAGGGTATGACGGTCCGTCGGACGATCCATTTGGTCCGGACGACCGCCACCGGATCCCCCGAGCCGCCGCGCGTCGGCGACCGCTTCGGCCGCTTCGCCGCAACCCCGGCCGGGAAGTCCCAGGCCGAGAAGTCCCGGGCCGGAAAGTCCCGGCCGGAAATACCCGGTCCGGAATACCGCCCCCTACGGCGAGGAGCCGCGAGGCCCTCGGGCCGAGCCGCCCGTCAGGCCGTGGCCTTCCGGAGGGCCACATCGCGCGTGCGCTGCTGGAGTTGGCGGACGACGGGCGTGTCGGGGCGGGTCGGCAGGGTGCTGGAGAGCGCCCGGAAGTGTTCGTCGCCACGGACGGAGCTCAGCGTGACGTAGTCGTCCAGGAAGGTGTCCCACGTCGTGCAGGCGGCCTCCACGTGGCCCAGCTCCATCTGGCGCCGCGCGAGCAGGCCGTTGGCGTGCACCCGGCCCTGCTTCTCGTTGACGGGGCGGGCCCGGTTCGACAGCTGGAGTTCCTTGATCGCCCCGGGGAGGTCGCCGAGTTCGTACAGCACGTGGGAGACGTGGAAGTGGTAGGCGGCCTGGTCGTAGCCCCCGACCGCGTCGTTGCGCCCGTCGGCCAGGGCGAGTGCCGTCTCCGTCTCGTTCAGCCGGGCGAAGGCCTGCCGCCGGTCCTTCACCATGGCCGCGCCGTGGGCCTGCTGGCCGGCGAGGAACGCACGCAGCCGGGGGCCCGACGCGGGCGCGGCCTCGGCGGCCGAGTCCGCCAGTTCCAGCGCCTTCGGCCCGTGGCCGAGGCTGGAGGCCTGGAGGGCCATGCCGCGCAGGGTGCGGCAGTAGGTCACGTGGTCCTGGGCGTCGCGGGCGAGCTTGAGGGCCTCGACGTAGTACTTCTGGCCGAGCCCGTGGGCGGTCTCGTACATGGCCATCCACCCGGTCAGGTAGGTGAGGTCGGCCGCCGCCGAGAGGAGGTCGGCCTTCACCTCGGCGGTGCCGGACGCCTGGAGCCACGGCCCCACGGAGTTGACCAGGAAGGCGGCGGCCATCGGGCGGGCGTGCGCCGCGCCGAGCTCGTCGAGGATGCCGGCGATGCGGTCGGTCATGTTCCGGACGGTCTCGACCTCGCCCTGCCCGACCCGTACGGTCGGGCCCGCCGTCGCCCGGCCGATCCGCTCGGCGCTGTCGTCGAACACCGGCAGGCTCAGCGCGGCGGAGTACAGCCCGGCCGCGAGCACGCTCCGCCGGGACGGATCCATGTCGGCCCGGCCGATCGACATCAGGTCGGCCGGGGCGCGCCGGTCGCCGGCCGGCTCGGGGGAGGCCTCGAAGCCCGTCTCCTCGGGGGTGACCGGCCGCCCGAGGCGGCGCGCGAAGGTCTCCCGCACCACCTCGCGGACTTCGGCTCGCGGCTGGACGCCGGAGAGCCAGTGCGAGACCGACGACTTGTCGTAGGTCAGTCGCAGACCCGCTTCGCTCCCGGTCCGGTTGACCGCACGGGCGAGCCGGTCATTGCCCCAGGAGGTCTCCCGCATGAGCGCGGCCAACGCGGTGTTCGGCGTACGCGGTCGTTGCGCCATCACGATCCCCGTCTCCTTCGTTCAACCGATTCAACCCCCCGACCAGCATGGCTTGTTCTCCTGTCCTGTGTACCCCCGTTGACTGGTTGTCAGCCCAACGGGTGGTCCGGTCCTCGTCCGTACGACCAACCGGGCGGGCGTACCCGACGTGACCCCTGTGGTGGGACGGAGCAGACCGGTGACCAGCAGTCCTCTCGGCAGTGCGAGATTCCCGGTGCCCCTTGCGTGGGACGTGCCGCCCGAGGCGGCCGCGGTGTCCCGGGCGCGGCGGGCGGTCGTGGCGATCCTCCGGGAGTGGGGCGTGCCGCTGTCGGAGGAGGCCCTGGGAGAGGTGGAGTTGTGCGCCGGCGAGGTGATCGCCAACGCGGTGGAGCACACGGGCGGCCGGTGTTCGGTCGGTGTGCGGTGGCGTGACGGGCGGCTGCGGGTCGAGGTCGCGGATGCGTGTGCCCTGCTGGCCCGCTCGGCGCCGGAGGAGGAGTCGACCCGCGGGCGCGGCCTGCTGCTGGTCGAGGCCTTGGCGGGCAGCTGGGGCTGGCACCGGCGGGGCGCGGGCAAGGTGGTCTGGTTCGAGTACGCGGCCGGGGTGGCGGCGGACGGGTCGCCGTCCCCGACGCACGGATGGGGGGCGGCGAGGGACCTGCGGCAGTCCGGGCGGGTGGCCTCGTGAGGCTGCTCCGCCGCCGACCGGAAGGGGCCGTGGGGGCGGCCCGGTGGCCTTCGCGGAAGGCGGTGCCGGACGGGCCGCCGCGGGGTGGTCGACATCTGTATCCTGTGCAGCTGTTCGATCGCGGCCGGCGCGAGATCATCCAGCAAACGCGGCTGTGCGGGTCGAATTGACCGTCAATCAGGGGGAGAGCATGACAACGCAGGTCGCGGCACCAAGATTCTCCGTCGGGTCGGTGCACTCGGCGGACGGCACGGTCATCGGCTACCGCAGCGTGGGGTCGGGCGGCCCCGCGCTGCTCGTCGTGCCCGGGGCGCTGTCGGTGGCCGAGGAGTTCGACGGGGTCGCCGCCGAGCTCGCCCGGCACTTCACCGTGCACACCGTCGAGCGGCGCGGCCGGGGGGCCAGCGGCCCGCAGGGCGCCGGCTACGGCGTCGACGCCGAGTGCGCCGACATCGAGGCGGTGCGGGCCGCGACCGGGGCGCGCCTGGTCTTCGCGCACAGCTTCGGCGCCTTCCTCACCCTGGAATCGGCCCTGCGCGGATCCGCCTTCGACCGGCTCGCCCTCTACGAGCCCGGGGTGTCCATCGACGGCTCCGTCCCGATGGGCTGGGCCCCCGAGGCCGAGCGGCTGCTGGCGGCGGGCAAGGACGCCGAGGCGTTCCTGACCTTCGTCCGCGGGATCAACCCGGAGACCTCCGGCAAGGCGCCGCGCTGGTTGCTGCGGATCATCCTCCGGTTCGTCATGAAGGAGCCGGAGCGCCTGCGCAAGCACGCCCTGCTCGGGGGCACGATCCGCGAGCACGCCGAGGCTGCGCGGCGGGACAACGAGTACCCGGAGTACGCCCGACTCGACGCTCCCGTCCTGCTGATGGCCGGCAAGGACGGGACCACGACGGGGGCGGGCCGCGCGGCCGTCCGTCTCGCCGAGGTCTTCACCACCTCCGAGCTGGTCCGGTTCCCGAAGCTCGACCACTTCGGCTACGAGAAGGACCCGGCGGGCGTCGCCGCCGCCGTGAGCACCTTCCTCCTCGGTACCCGGGGCGCGGCGCAGTAGCGCGTCGGGGCCCGCCGGACCCCAGGGGGCTCCGGCGGGCCCCGGACGGTACGGGCTCAGCGGAGCTGGAGCAGGTCCCAGCGGTTGCCGTACAGATCCTCGAACACCGCCACCGTGCCGTACGGTTCGTGCCTCGGCTCCTCCAGGAAACGGACCCCGGCGGCGGTCATCCGGCGGTGGTCGCCGTCGAAGTCCTCGGTGTTGAGGAACAGTCCGACCCGTCCGCCGGTCTGGTCCCCGATCCGCGCCACCTGCTCCGGCTTCGACGGGCGTGCCAGCAGCAACCCCGTCTCCGTCGACCCGCGCGGCGCCACCACCACCCAGCGGCCGCCGCCCTCGCGCGGTGCGTCCTCGCGCAGCTCGAAGCCGACGGCGTCCACGTAGAAGGAGATCGCCTCGTCGTAGTCCCGTACGAGCACGGTGGTCAGTCCGATATGTGCCATCCCACGATCGTGCCACCTCGCCCCACGGCCGGCTCGCATGACCCGACCCGCAGGCCGGGCCCGGGAGTCCCCATGAGCCCGCCGAGCCCGCCGAGCCCGCCGTACGGCGGAGGAACCGAACGTTCCGGCGGCGGGGCCGAATCCTTCGACCGGGGGAGGGCCTCCTATGAATGAGTCCGACGAACACGTCGGACCGGACTGGGAGGTAGTCGTGATCATCGGTATCGCCGTCGCCGTCGCCGTGGTGCTCCTGTGCACCTGCACCGTGGTCGTGCTGAGGAAGCGGGGCCGGGGCCGTGGCTGAGTCGGCCGCCTGGCCGGGGGAGCAGCTGGTGTTCGCGGCGCAGCGCGGGGACGTCGACTCGCTCGCCGCACTGGTGTCGGGCGCGCACCCGCATGTGCGGCGGTTCGCCCGGTCGTTGTGCGCGACGCCGGAGGATGCCGAGGACGCGGCGCAGGAGGCGCTGATCATCCTGTACCGCAAGATCGGGATGCTGCGGGCGTCCGGTGCGCTGGCGTCGTGGATGTTCCGCATCGTCCGCAACGAGTGCCTGCGCCGGGCGCGGATGCTGCGGCGCGAGCACCCGCCGGTGGGGGACGACACCGCGCTCTCGGCCGAGGACGAGGTGCTGCAACGACTGGAGGCCGGGCGGGTGGCGGCGGCGATCGCCGCGCTCCCGGCCGACCAGCGCCGGGTGCTGGTCATGCGGGACATCCAGGGCCTCAGCGGGCGGACGGTCGCCGACGCGCTGGGTCTGAGCAGCGCCGCGATGAAGTCGCGGCTGCACCGCGCCCGTACGGCGGTCCGCTGCTCGCTGCGTGCCGCGCCGGCTCCGGGAGGCACCGGTGACTGACCGTCCCGACTTCGCGAGCGCCTCCCTGCCCCGGCACCTGGCGCGCGGCGCGCTGGGGTTCGGCGCCCTGATCGGCTCGTTCGCGCTCCTCCCGGCCGCGGGTCCGGCCGCCCTGCTGCTGCTCCCGGTCGGTGTGCTCGCCCTGCGCGGGTGCCCGATGTGCTGGACGATCGGGCTGATCCAGACCGTCTCGCGCGGCCGCCTGAAGCGCTCCTGCACGGCGGACGGCCAGTGCCGGCTGACCGCCGCCGGGCCCGACTGAAGGGCCCGACTGAAGGGGCCGATTGAAGGGGCCCAGCTGAAGGGGCACGCCGGCCGGGCGCCCGGCACCGGCTAGGCGTTCCCCGCAGTCGAGCCGATGACCGGGCGGAGCAGGTCGAGGACGTGGGTCCAGCTGAACGTGTCGTCGTCGCCCCCGCCGGACTTGGGCCGGTGGGGCGTGTGGTCGCTGATCATCACGCCCATCGCACGGAGGCGGGCGAGGCTCTCCGCGTACGCGGGGTGGGCGGCCTGGGCGGCGTTGAGGTACGGCTGGACCGCCACGGGGAGGCCGAGCCCGTACGCCTCGCAGAGGATGCCGAGCGCGAGCGTGTCGGAGATGCCGGCGGCCCACTTGTTGATGGTGTTGAACGTCGCGGGGGCGACCGCGATGGCGTCGGCCGGGGGCAGGGGCTTCGGGGTGCCGGGCGTGCGCCAGGCGGAGCGGATCGGGTAGCCGGTCCGGCGCTCGACGGCTTCGCGATCGATGAAGCCGAGCGCGGTGGGGGTGGCGATCACCCCGACCCGCCAGCCTTCGGCGTGGGCGGCGGTGATCAGCTCGCCCACGCCGTCGGCGATTCCCGAAGCGCAGACGACGATGTAGAGGAACGGCTCGCGGTGCTCGGTCACACCAGCACTCCCAACTTCCGCAGGAACGGCGGAGGCCCGGGGCGACCCTCCGGCGGTCAGTCAACCGTGCGGCGGTCGCGGGGGTCGTGCGTTCCCGTCGTGCGAACGAGCCACAGGTCGCCCCCACCGTCTCACCGCGCCGGACGTCACCCCTGTCCGGCCCCCGCCCGCCGGCCGAGCACCAGGCAGAGGGCGGCCAGCGGCAGTTCGACACAGCCGGCCATCACCAGGGCGGCGAGCAGCGGCAGGCCCGGCCCGGCGGTACCGATGTCGGCCAGGGCGTCGCCCGCGAGCAGCAGCGCCACCACGCAGGCGGCCCGGAGCGCGGCCGGGCTGCGGCGGCGCAGCAGCGCGTCCAGCCCGAGCAGGGCGGTCAGTTCGGCCAGGTCGAGGACGACCCAGGCGGTCTCGTGGCAGGCGGCCAGCACGGCCAGCCAGGGCAGCAGGCCCAGCGCCGCGAGGGCGGGCACCCGGGGGGCCCAGGTGGGCAGTGCCGGGGCCGCCGGCCGTGCGAGCGGGACCGGCCGGGCTCCCAGGAGGGCGGTGCTCATCGTGCGCTCCGACCGAGGCCGCGGACCCGCGCCAGCGGCTGCCGCTCGCGGCCGGCCGGGTGCTCCACCAGGACGCCGTCGAACGGGCCCTGCGCCCAGGCGAGCCAGAACTCCCCGGCCACCGTGACGACGTCGGGCCTCTCGACGACCAGGGCCGGCCGTCCGGCCCGGCGCAGCCGCCCGGCGGTGAACCCCACGACGGGCGCCGGGCCGCCCTGCGGCAGCCGGCCCCAGGCCAGCCCGAACGACCTCCGCGTCCCGGGGTTCGGGCACCGCCGGGCGCCGCGCAGCACCTGCGGCGCGAGCCGGGCCGCGACCACGACGTCCAGCAACTCGTCGTGCTCGTAGACCTCCAGGGCCGCCCGTCCCCGGGAGGCCGGAACGCTCCGCACGGACCACGGCCCGAGCAGCCCGAGCGACCCGGGCAGCCGGGGCTCCGCCACCGCACCGACCGCCGGCGCCCCCGCGCCGGAGGCCTTCCCGTTGCCGGAGGCGGGCCGCCCGAGCGGCGGGGCGGCGTCGTGCGATGGAGTCTTCGTCATGCCCTCAAGACTTCCGCCGGACGGCCCCCGGTGTCGGTAGTGCACCGATCCGAACCGGGGGTGTACCCAGCTGCACCCCCGCTCTCCACTCCCCTTCATGGCGGAAGTCGATCTTCGCGCCCTAGGCTGTCCGTCATGCCCTCCACCCCGTTGCGCCGCGCGCTCGCCAGGAGCGTCGGGCGACCCCCGTGGTCGGCCGCCGTCCTGCACGACACCCGCTTCATAGCCGCCGGCATCCCGCTGGCCGCGCCGATCTGGCTGGCGCTCAGCTACTCCAAGCTCTTCCTGCCGGTCGTCGGCCTCTGTCTGCTCAGCCTGCGCCTGCTGACGGCGGCCCAGCGCGGCCGGCTGCGCACCCTGCGCGGGGTCGAGGTGCCGCCGCTGCTCCGGCCGGCCGGCACCCCGGCCGGCCTGCTGACCTGGCTGCGCACCGGGGTGAGCTGGCGCCAGGTCGGCTACCACCTGCTGGCGGCCCCGCTGCTCGCGCTCGGCGCGCTCGGGGTGCTGTACACCTGGGGCGCGGGCCTGGTGATGGCCACCGTGTTCGGCTGGGCGTGGCTGATGCCGCCGTCGAACCCGGCGCGCGAGTCGCTGGTGACGCTGGACGTCCCCGTCACCGTGGGCGGCGCGGTCCTGCTCTTCGGACTGCCCTGGGCGACCGCCCTGCTGGCCCGGCTGGAGGAGTGGGTGGCCGTGCGGCTGCTCGGTCCGGGCCGGGCGGAGGCCCTGGAACGCCGGGTCGAGGAGATCGCCGAGAGCCGGGCCGGTCTGGTCGACGCCGTCGACGCCGAGCGCCGCCGGATCGAGCGCGACCTGCACGACGGCGCCCAGCAGCGGCTCACCTCGCTGGCGATGAACCTGGGCCTGGCCCGGCGCACCTTCAAGGACGCCCCGCCCGCGATCATGCAGGTGATCGTGGACGCGCACGAGGAGGCCCAGGCCGCCATCGACGAGCTGCGGGACCTCGTCCGCGGCCTGCACCCGGCCGTGCTGGAGGACCGGGGCCTGGACGCGGCGCTGTCCGGCATCGCCGCCCGCTCGCCGCTGCCGGTGCGCCTGGACGTCGACCTGACCGAGCCGGTCGCCCCGACCGTCGAGGCGGTCGCCTACTTCACCGTCTCCGAGGCGCTGACCAATGTCGCGAAGCACGCCCGGGCCTCCCGGGTCGACCTCTCGGTGCGGACGGCCGGCGGCCGGCTGCGCCTGGTCGTCAGCGACGACGGTGTCGGCGGCGCGGACGCCGCGCTCGGCACCGGCCTGACCGGGCTGCGCAAGCGCGCCGCCTCGGTCGACGGCACGCTGTCCGTTCTCAGCCCCTTCGGGGGCCCCACCACCATCACCGTGGAGTTGCCGTGCGCGCTGTGATCGCCGAGGACTCGGTCCTGCTCAGGGTCGGTCTGGTCAAGGTCCTGGAGGCGGTGGGCTTCGAGGTGGCCGCCGCGGTCGGGGACGCCGAGGCGCTGCTCGCCGCGGTGGAGGAGCACCGCCCGACGGTGGTGGTGGCGGACGTCCGGATGCCGCCCGACTACACCGACGAGGGCGTCCGGGCCGCGCTGATGATCCGCCGGCAGTGGCCGGAGGTCGCGGTGCTGCTGCTCTCCCAGTACGTGGAGGAGCGGTACGCGGCCGACCTGCTGGCCACCAACACCAGCGGGGTGGGCTACCTGCTCAAGCAGCGGGTGGCCAATGTGGACGACTTCGTGGACGCCCTCCAGCGGGTGGCCGAGGGCGGCACCGCGCTCGACCCCGAGGTGGTCGCCCAGCTGCTGGTCCGCCGCCACCGGGATCCGCTGGAGAAGCTGACCCCGCGCGAGCGGGACGTGCTCGGCCTGATGGCGGAGGGCCGCTCCAACGCGGCGATCGCCGCCGCCCTGGTGGTCAGTGACAGCGCGGTGGCGAAGCACATCAACTCGATCTTCACCAAGCTCGATCTGCCGCCGGCCGACGACAGTCACCGCCGGGTGCTGGCCGTGCTGCGGTTCCTGGAGGTCGGGTAGCCGTGCGGGGAGGTCGTGGCTGGCGGGTCACCGGGACGCTCGCGCTGGCCTTCGTCGTGGTGTTCGGCGCCGTGCAGACCTGGGCGATGGTGGTCCAGCAGAAGACGGTGTCCGAGCGCACCTACCGGGTGCCGGTGACCAGGGTGGAGCTGGACACCGGGACGGCGGCGGTCCGGATCCGGCCGGGGGCGCCGGGACGGGTGCTGGTGAAGCAGTACCTGGACTGGACGGTCCGCAAGCCCTCGGTCTCGGCCGTCTTCGACGGTGACGTGCTCACCGTCCGGATGCGCTGCAACCAGCTGCTGCCGGTCGTGGACGTCGGCTGCGACGCCCTGATCGACCTGGAGGTGCCGGCCGAGACGTCGGTGTCCGGCGGCGGGACGTCCGGCAGCATGGAGGTCCGGGACCTGACCGGGGACGTCCGGCTCTCCGCGACCTCGGGGGCGATCCAGCTGTCCGGGCTCTCCGGCCAGGTGTACGCGCGCACCACCTCCGGTCAGCTGACGGGCACCGGCCTCACCTCCCCGCGGGTGGAGGCGAGGGCCTACTCCGGGGAGGTCGACCTGGCCTTCGTACGACCGCCGCACCTGGTGGACATCGGCGCGACCTCCGGCTCGGTGTCGCTCGGCCTGCCGAAGGGCTCCCGCTACGCCTTCGACGCCGGTGGGGGCTCCGGCTCGGGGAACCGGCACATCGACCCCGAGCTGGCCGACGCGGCCGGCTCCGACACCGTCCGGGTGGTGACCACCTCGGGCGAGGTGCGGGTCGTCTCCTCGACGGGCTGACCGGGCGGGGCCGCCCGAGGCCCGCCGGAGCCCGGCCGGAACCCGGCGGCGGGTGGCCGGGAGCCCCGGCCGGAGCCCCGTCCGACAGCGCCGACCGGCCCCGACGCGCGGTGGGGGACAATGAAGAGTCCCGAACCCCCGTCCACGAGGTCAGCCGCGCATGACAGTCACGCCCGACACCACCGCGTCCGCGACCGCGCCGGCGCCCGCGTCCGCCGCGGCACCCGCCGGCGCGCCCGCCGCCGCGTCCGCGACCAGCACCGGGTTCGCTCCGCTGACGATCGGCCCGATGCGGGTGTGGCCGCCCGTCGTGCTGGCGCCCATGGCCGGCATCACCAACGCGCCCTTCCGCACCCTCTGCCGCGAGCAGAGCGGCGGCAAGGGCCTGTACGTGAGCGAGATGATCACCACCCGGGCCCTGGTCGAGCGCAACGCCAAGACCATGCAGCTGATCAAGTTCGACGCGAGCGAGAAGCCGCGCTCGATCCAGCTGTACGGGGTGGACCCGGTGACCGTCGGCAAGGCCGCCCGGATGATCGCGGACGAGGGCCTGGCCGACCACATCGACCTCAACTTCGGCTGCCCCGTCCCCAAGGTGACCCGCAAGGGCGGCGGCTCGGCGCTGCCGTACAAGCGCAACCTGCTGCGGGAGCTGCTGCGCGAGGCCGTGGCCAACGCGGGGGACCTCCCGGTCACCATGAAGATGCGCAAGGGCATCGACGACGACCACCTCACCTATCTGGACGCGGGCCGGATCGGCGCCGAGGAGGGCGTGGCCGCGATCGCCCTGCACGGGCGCACCGCCGCCCAGCACTACGGGGGCACGGCGGACTGGTCGGCGATCGCCCGGCTGCGCGAGTCCGTCCCCCCGCACATCCCGGTGCTCGGCAACGGGGACATCTGGTCGGCGGACGACGCGGTGCGGATGATGCGCGAGACCGGCTGCGACGGGGTGGTGGTCGGGCGCGGCTGCCTCGGCCGGCCGTGGCTGTTCAAGGACCTGGTCTCGATCTTCGAGGGCGAGGTCGACTACGCCCGTCCGAGCTTCGCCGACGTGGCGCGCGCGATGGTGCGCCACGCGCAGCTGCTCGGCGAGTGGATCGGGGACGAGGCCCGCGGCGTGATCGACTTCCGCAAGCACGTCGCCTGGTACACCAAGGGCTTCTCGGTCGGCTCCGAGCTGCGGGTGAAGCTGGCGAACTCCTCCTCCTTGGCCGAGTTGGCCGAAACCCTGTCCATGGTGGAGCAGTCCCAGCTCTGGCCGGCCGGTGCGGACGGCCCGCGGGGGCGCACCAGCGGCAACAACCGGGTGGTTCTGCCGGAAGGCTGGTTGGACGATCCGTATGACTGCGCTCTCCCCAGTGCAGACGCCGAATCGGACACCTCCGGCGGATGATCTGTCCGTGATGGCGAAAATGGCCCTCGACGGCCTCTCGCCACCACGTCCCAGCCCTCTTGTCCTCTCTGGACAAGAGGGCTCCTTTTTGGCGCGCCGATGTCACGGAACGAGCACGAATCTGGACGCAGTGCGACGATCGGCGGAGGAGGCCTACGTTCGACGGGCGAGATGCGTCCGTGACGCTTGCCACATACAGTGGCGACTGACGGCCCTTCAGAGGACGAAATGGACAGGTCGGAGGGGAATCGCTTCCCGAAGGGGGGTGGCGCGGGATCGGGTGCTGGGGGTGCAGGAAATCAAGCCGGGGCAACACGCTGGACCGCCGACCGCTACCCTCCGTCCCCTTCGTGTGATCTTCCGGTTTCCTTGTGTTCAAGAGTTGAATGAATGCTCGCGTCATCCGGACGATTTCACCAACAGAGGTGAACACCTTTACGTGCATTAGATCTGTTGGGTTACCACCGGGTACCGGCCTCGTACGGCCTATTGGCGGCGCGGAAGCGCCTTCGAAATGGGTATGTTCTCCGGCGTCAGGGCAACCGTGTGCGAGGAGACCGACCCGTGCCGTCCCAGCAGAAGTTTGTTTACTCCTTCACCGAAGGAAACAAGGACCTCAAGGATCTTCTTGGCGGCAAGGGCGCGAACCTGGCCGAGATGACCAACCTGGGCCTCCCCGTCCCTCCGGGGTTCACCATCACCACCGAGGCCTGCAAGGTCTTCCTGGAAACCGGCAGCGAGCCCGCCTCGCTGCACAAGGAGATCAGCGCCCACCTGGACGCCCTCGAGCAGGAGATGGGCAAGCAGCTCGGCCAGGCCGACAACCCGCTGCTGGTCTCGGTCCGCTCCGGGGCCAAGTTCTCCATGCCCGGCATGATGGACACCGTCCTGAACATCGGCCTCTCCGACGCCTCGGTGGTCGGTCTGGTCGCGCAGTCCGGCAACGAGCGCTTCGCGTGGGACTCCTACCGCCGCCTGGTCCAGATGTTCGGCAAGACCGTGCTGGGCGTCGACGGCGAGCTGTTCGAGGAGGCCCTGGACGAGGCCAAGCACGCCAAGGGCACCACCAACGACCTGGACCTGGACGCTTCCGACCTCCGGGAACTGGTCGAGGTGTTCAAGGGCATCGTCGAGCGCGAGACCGGGCGGGCCTTCCCGCAGGACCCGCGCGAGCAGATGGACCTCGCCATCCACGCCGTCTTCCACTCCTGGAACGGCGACCGGGCGCGGCTCTACCGCCGCCAGGAGCGCATCCCGAACGACCTGGGCACCGCCGTCAACGTGTGCTCCATGGTCTTCGGCAACCTCGGCGAGGACTCCGGCACCGGTGTCGCCTTCACCCGTGACCCCTCCACGGGCGCCGTCGGCGTCTACGGCGACTACCTCTCCAACGCCCAGGGCGAGGACGTCGTCGCCGGCATCCGCAACACCCTGCCGCTCGCCGACCTGGAGCAGCTCGACAAGAAGTCGTACGACGAGCTGATGGCGATCATGCAGAAGCTCGAGAACCACTACCGCGACCTCTGCGACATCGAGTTCACCATCGAGCGCGGCAAGCTCTGGATGCTCCAGACCCGGGTCGGCAAGCGCACCGCCGCCGCGGCCTTCCGGATCGCCGTCCAGCTGGTCGACCAGGGCCTGATCGACCTGGACGAGGCCCTGATGCGGGTCACCGGCGGTCAGCTCTCGCAGCTGATGTTCCCGCGCTTCGCGCCGAACGCCGAGTCCAAGCAGATCGCCTGGGGCCTGGCGGCCTCGCCCGGCGCCGCGATCGGCAAGGTGGTCTTCGACTCCTACACCGCCGTCAAGTGGTCCCGCTCCGGCGAGAAGGTCATCCTGGTCCGCCGCGAGACCAACCCGGACGACCTGGACGGCATGATCGCCGCCGAGGGCATCCTCACCTCGCGCGGCGGCAAGACCTCGCACGCCGCCGTGGTCGCCCGCGGCATGGGCAAGACCTGCGTCTGCGGTGCCGAGGATCTGGAGGTCGACACCAAGCGCCGCCGGATGACCACCTCCGACGGCCTGGTGCTGGAGGAGGGCGACGTCGTCTCCATCGACGGCGCGACCGGCAAGGTCTACCTGGGCGAGGTACCCGTCCTCCCGTCCCCGGTGGTCGAGTACTTCGAGGGCACCCTGCACGCCGGCGCCGACGTCCAGGGCGGTCTGGTCCAGGCCGTGCACCGGCTGATGTCGCACGCCGACGTCCGCCGCCGGCTGGCCGTGCGGGCCAACGCCGACAACGCCGAGGACGGCGGCCGCGCCCGCCGCTACGGCGCCCAGGGCATCGGCCTGTGCCGCACCGAGCACATGTTCCTCGGTGAGGAGCGCCGCAAGGAGGTCGAGCACCTGATCCTGGCGGACAACGACAAGGACCGCGAGACCGCGCTCTCGACCCTGCTGCCGCTGCAGAAGGGCGACTTCCTGGAGCTCTTCCAGGCGATGGACGGGCTGCCCGTCACCGTCCGCCTGCTCGACCCGCCGCTGCACGAGTTCCTGCCGGACATCACCGAGCTGTCGGTGCGCGTCGCCCTCGCCGAGGCCCGCAAGGACCCGAACGAGAACGACCTGCGCCTGCTCCAGGCGGTGCACAAGCTGCACGAGCAGAACCCGATGCTCGGCCTGCGCGGCGTCCGCCTCGGCCTGGTCATCCCCGGCCTGTTCGGCATGCAGGTCCGCGCCATCGCCGAGGCCGCCGCCGAGCGCAAGCTGGCCGGCGGGGACCCCCGCCCCGAGGTGATGATCCCGCTGGTCGGCACCGTCCAGGAGCTGGAGCTGGTCCGCGACGAGTGCGAGCGCGTGCTGGCCGAGGTCGCCCAGTCCACCGGCGTCCAGCTGGACATCAAGCTCGGCACCATGATCGAGCTGCCGCGTGCCGCCGTGACGGCGGGCCAGATCGCCGAGGCCGCCGAGTTCTTCTCCTTCGGCACCAACGACCTCACCCAGACGGTCTGGGGCTTCTCCCGGGACGACGTGGAGGCCTCCTTCTTCACGGCCTACCTGGAGAAGGGCATCTTCGGGGTCTCCCCGTTCGAGACCATCGACCGCGACGGCGTCGGCGCGCTGGTCAAGCACGCCGTCGAGGCCGGCCGGGCCACCCGCCCCGACCTCAAGCTCGGCGTCTGCGGCGAGCACGGCGGCGACCCGGAGTCGGTGCACTTCTTCCACGAGGTGGGGCTGGACTACGTCTCCTGCTCCCCCTTCCGGATCCCGGTGGCGCGCCTGGAGGCAGGCCGCGCCGCCATCGAGACGGCGGGCAGCGACTCGCGCTGAGTGCGGCGCCCCGGCCAGGCATCGGCCGGGGCACCGCCGGCGCGGCTCTGTCGCTGACCGCACCCCCTCCCACCGGGAGGGCGTACACCGGAGCTCGGCGCAGGAGAACCGGCGTACGTAACGCGAGCGGGGCGGGAACGGACAACGGCGTCCGTCCCCGCCCCGCTGGCATGTCTGCCCGCAGGTCTGCCCGCCCGGCCGCCGCCCGGCCCCGCGGTCTGCCCGCAGGTCTGCCCGCCCGGCTGCCCGGAGGGGCGTCGCGGCCGTGGCCGGGACCACGCGTGTGGCTGGCCGGCCGTGCCCCGGCCGGCTGCCAAGCTGGAGCGCATGACCAGCAAGAACCGCCTGTCCGCCCTGGTGGCCGTCCTGATCTGCGTGATCGCCGCGGTCGCCGGGTACCTCCTCTCGGACGACGGGCCGGACCACCCGAGGGCCGCCGCCTCCGCCGCCGCCTCCGCGGGCGCGACCGCCACGGGCCCGAAGCCCTCCGCGCCCAGGCCGTCCCCGCCGGCCGGCACCACCGCCCCGGCCCCGGCCGGCGGCTGGGTGCCCACCGATCCCGCGCTGGCCGACGTCTGCCGCACCAAGCTGCCCGGTCAGGCCCTGGACACCCTCGGTCTGATCGCCAGGGGCGGCCCGTACCCGTACCGCTCCGACGGCATCGTCTTCGAGAACCGCGAGAACCGCCTGCCGCGCAAGGCCTCCGGCTACTACCACGAGTTCACCGTCGTGACCCCCGGCTCCGGCGACCGCGGCGCCCGACGCGTCGTCACCGGCAGTACCGGGGAGCAGTACTGGACGGCCGACCACTACGGCTCCTTCCAGGAGATCGACGCGCGCTGCTGAGCCCCTACGAGTCGGGAAGTACTTTCCATCATGGAAAGTAGATGCCATAGTGGAAGCACCGACAACGCGGGGTGCCGTGCGCACCCCGGCCATCCAGGGGGATTCCATGAACGCCGTCGAGACGAACGCCGCCGAACCCGTCGACCTGTCCGCGGCGGAGGCGTTGCGGCTGGCCGAGAAGGCCCGGGCCGCCGCCCGGACCCCGGGCCGCCTGCCCGGCTGGTACGGCCCGGCCTTCGCGGTGGCCTTCACCGTCTACGGCATCGGCGTCGGGCAGGCCATCGGCGCCGACGCGGGTTGGCTGAGCGGGGTGTTCGGGGGGCTCTTCGCCGCGATGACGGGCGTCCTGGCCCGGCTCGCCGTCAACCAGGGGGGCATCATCCACCGGCTGACGCCCGGCCTCGGGCGCCCGGTCCTGCTGGCCGTCCTCGGGGTGATCGCGGCAGGTCTGGCCGGGATGCTGCTCACCTGGCTGGCGGGCGGCGGCGCGCGCTGGATGGGCGCGGTGGCCGGAGCGGTGGCGGGCGCGGCGTTCTGGGCGGCCACCGTCCGGCTCAACGCGCGGACCCGCCGGATGCCGGCGGCCGGCTGATGCCCGCCGCGCTCGACCCGCTGCTCCAGCACCCGACCAGGCTCACCGTCCTCGCCTTCCTGAGCGCCTGCACCGAGGCCGAGTTCGCCGTCGTCCGCGACCACTGCGAGGTCTCCGACTCGGCGCTCAGCAAGGCGGCGGCCGCCCTGGAGGAGGCCGGCCACGTGGCGGTGAAGAAGGGGTACGTCGGCAAGCGCCCGCGGACCTGGCTGGCCGCCACCAAGGCCGGCCGCAAGGCGCTGGCCGCCCACCTCGCCGAACTCCAGCGGCTGGTGGCCGCGGCCGAGGCCGCCGGCGCCGCGCAGGGCCGGGACTGAGTCCGGGCCCCGCCTCGCGCCCTACCGGGCCCGGCGCCAGCCGATCCGCGCGTGCGGGCCGTGCGGACCGGTGGCGAGCAGGGTGCGCAGCTCCCGCAGCACCGGCTCCGGCTCCCGCCGCAGCTGGACCGGGGTGGCGCGGACGACCGGGAGGCCCGCCGCGGTGAGGCGGTTGGCCCGGGCCAGGCTCCGCTCGTGGTCGGCCGGGCGCAGGTGCCAGGCCCGGGAGTCGATCTCCAGCGCCACGCAGGCCCGCGGCCAGTAGGCGTCGGGGACGGCGAGGAAGCGTCCGTCCAGGAACAGCACCGGATTCCAGAGCGGCTCCGGCAGGCCGGCCCCGCGCAGCAGCTCCCGGGCCTCGCCCTCGACGACCGAGCGCACCCCGGCGGCGAGGTCCTCCACCACCTGCGCGACGCGCGGCACGGCCAGTGCCCCAGGCCGGGCGAGCAGCTGGTCCAGCAGCTCGCCGAGATCGCAGTGCCGCCGCTGGACCGCCTCCGCGCAGAGCGCCCGGAACCGTCGCTGCCCGCTCTCCCGGGGCGCGAGGTCGGCCAGCGCCCGGGCGACCGTCGCGCTCCAGAGCCCGTCGTCCCGCTCGAACCCGCCCGGCATCGGCCCGCGGGCCCGGTGGATCCGGACGAAGTCCCGGTCCGCGACCCGGCGCGGGCCCGGGATCAGCACGTCGACGCCCGCCAGGTCCGCCGGGTGGCCGGCGGACGGCAGCCCGGCCGAGGCCAGCACGGCGTCCCCGGTCAGCAGCACCTCGCCGGGCCGCGCCGGCCGCCCCTTCGGAGCCGCGTACGCCAGCGCCGCGCGCAGCCGCTGATGGGCGGTCAGCCGACCGTTCTGCAGGCAGATCACCCGCGGCAGCACCTGTTGCCAGGGTCCGGCCGGCCGAAGCCGGTGGGCGATGGTGCCGGGCGGCACCCCGAGCCGGCGCAGCTGCGCCCGGGTGACGATGTGCTGCTGGTCGGCGCCGAGCAGCAGCAGGGGGTCGAGGAGGTCCGTGCGGGTCATGCCGGGGTGCTTCCCGCCGGGGTCGGCGGTATGCGGAACATCGCCCGTCGGGGGAGCCGCCCGCAAACGGTGTTGACGCGGTGTCGGCCGACCGGGTGAGCTTGGCGGCGATGACGACCCTTCACACCGGCCCGGCGCTCGACGCGCTCAACGGCCTCTCCGTGGGCGACGCCCTCGGCGCCCAGTTCTTCGTCCCCGAGACCGCCGCGGCCCACTTCGCCGCCCGTACCGCCCCGCCCGGCCCCTGGCCGTGGACCGACGACACCGAGATGGCCTGTTCGGTGTACGCGGCCCACACCGAGCGCGGCTCCCTCGACCTCTTCGACCTCACCCACGCGTTCGCCCGCCGCCACGACTTCGACCGGGGCTACGGCCCGGCCGCCAACCGCCTGCTCCGGCTGGTCCGCGAGGGCGGTGACGCCCGGGCCCTGGCCGCCGAACTCTTCGACGGGCAGGGCTCGTACGGCAACGGCGCCGCGATGCGGATCGCCCCGCTGGGCGCGCTGTACGCCGCCGATCCGGAGGGGGTGATCCGGCCGGCCGCCGAGTCGGCGCTGATCACCCACACCCACCCGCAGGCCGTCGACGGCACGGTCGCCGTCGCGGTGGCCACCGCCCTCGCGGTACGGGCCCGGACCGAGGCCGTGACGCCGAAGGGCTTCCTGGAGGACGTCCGCCACCGCACGCCGGCCGGCGCCGTCCACGACGGTCTGACCGAGGCGATCGCGCTGCTGGCCGAGCCGGACCTCCGGGTCGCCGCGCGGGTGCTCGGCAACGGCAGCCGGACCAGCGCCGCCGACACCGTCCCCTACGCCCTCTGGTGCGCGGCCCGCGGGCTCACCGACTACCGCGCGGCCGTGCTGGAGGCGATCGGGGCCGGCGGGGACATGGACACCGTCGCCGCCGTCACCGGCGGCGTGGTCGCCGCGCACACCGGTACCGCCGGCATTCCCGCCGCCTGGCTGGCCGCCCGCGAGCCGCTGCCGGCCTGGGCGTTCCCGGAGCCCGGCGGCGTCCCCGACGGCCGGGGCACCCCGCGGATGCGGATCCCGCGCCCGCACCCCGTGCCGGACGTGGTGTGGACGGAGGAGCAGTGGCAGCGGATCCGGACGGGGGCGGCGCCGGCCGCCCTGGACGGGCGGTGGCGCGTCCACACCCGGGAGGGCGCCCTGTGGTTCTGCCGCCCGACGGGACACGCCGTCTTCGAGGTGGCGGTCCGCCGGGTGCGGGCCGGCTGGCGTCCGGTCTCCGCGGTCGTCGAGGCGAGCCACGACCGCTGGCCGGCCTCGCCCGGGGCCGACCGCGACCTCGACGTCCTCACCCGGCTGCTGGGGGTCGCCGCCACCGGCGAGTGGTGAGCCCCGGGCGGTGACCCTCAGGCGGTGACCCTCAGGGGGTGACCCTCAGGCGGTGATCAGCTGCCCGCTGCCGCCGTGTCTAAGGCACTCCTGGTTGATCGCGCGGTCCGGGGCGCTCGGCGAGGTGGCGGCGGCGATCCGCAGCTCGATGATGTCCCGCACGGCGGGCCACTCGGAGTCGAGGATCGAGTAGAACGCGGTCGAGCGCACCACCCCGTCCAGCCCGCGCGAGTGTGCCCGGCGCACGCCCTCCGACGTCGCGCCGAGGCGCTCGATCGCGGACCGGGAGCGCAGGTTGCGGGCGTCCGCGCGCATCGAGATCCGCTGCACCCGCCACTCCTCGAAGGCGTACCGCAGCATCAGCAGCTTCGCCTCGGTGTTGACGCCGGTGCCCTGGGCACGCGGGGAGAGCCAGGTGTTGCCGATCTCGGCGGCGTCCGGGACGGCCGTGGCCGGGTCGCCGAACGGCACGCCGGGCACCGGCGGCCAGACGACCGGGCCCTGCCAGTAGTCGAGTTCGAGGAACCGGGTGGAGCCGACCACCCGGCCGTCCGCGAGGCTCACCGTCGCGAACGGCAGCGCCCGGCCCGCGGCCTGGTCGGCGAGGGCGCGCGCGATGTAGTCGCGGGCGGCTTCCAGGCCGTGCGGGACGGGGGTGAAGGCGTAGGTCGTACGGTCCTCGGCGCCGGCCTCGGCGATGGCCTCGGCGTGGTGCGCGGCAAGGGGCTCCAGCCGCACGGTGCGGCCGGTGAGGATGACAGGTACGGGCACGGAACCTTCGGTCCTTCATCGGTCGGAGGGCGCGTCCCGCGCCGGGGTGCGGCTCGGGCTGCGTGGACGTTCGCCCCGGCCCCGGTGGTCCGTCCGCCCGTGCCCGTGCGTGCCGGAGGCCGGCGAGCGGGGTGGGGGCGGCGGCCCGGAGACGGGCAGCGCGGTGCCGGAGCGGACACGGGTCGACGGACCGGTCCGGCGGGATGAGCGAGGGGACAGTGTGCGTCCGCGAGATGGCCGAAGAGGAAACGAGAGCGCGAAGGGAAGCAGGCGGCCAGATGAAGGCAAGATGCGTCGTGGGTGGCTGGCCGAGCACCGGGCCGGGACGTGATCGACGGCGTTACGGACGACGTGACGACGACGCGACGATGCGAGGCAGCGAGAGGACGATACCCGCCAGAAGGCGGTGCGTCACCTCGCGGCACACGAATGGGCGCGCGGGCCTCCCGGACGCGCGCCCGGGAGGGCCTTCGGGCGCCCGTGACCAGCGGGTTTGCCGCCGGGTGCGATCATGGTCCGGACGGCACTTCGGCGCGGCGCCGGGGGCACCGCGGCCGGTCGCCGGGCGTTCACCGCGGAAGCGGCCGCGCGACGGCCGGGCGCGGCGGGAATTCCGGCGGCGCCCGGCACGCTGCAGACGACGAGAAGCCGGTACGAGTCGACGAGTAAAGAACGGGGTTGGGTGCGCGGTGCGTGATCCCCAGGCGCTGTACGAGCTGGATCAGCAGGGCGTGGCCGCCGTGGCCGCGGCGAAGGCCGCGTTGGCCGACACCGGCGCGGGCCTGGTGCTGCTCCACCACTTCGAGGGCTTCATGGACGCCGGCGAGGCCGGCGGCCAGGTGGTGGCCCACCTGCTGGAGGAGGGCGCGCCGCAGGTGGTGGCCCGCTTCGACCACGACCGCCTGGTGGACTACCGGGCCCGCCGCCCCGCGATGGTCTTCGACCGCGAGCACTGGGCCTCCTACGACCCGCCGGAGATCCTCCTCCAGCTGGTCCACGACGCGGCCGGCTCGCCGTTCCTGCTGCTCACCGGGCCCGAGCCGGACGTCGAGTGGGAGCGCTTCGCGGCCGCCGTGCGCCAGCTGGTCGAGCGCTTCGAGGTCCGGCTGACGCTGGACTTCCACGGCATCCCGATGGGCGTGCCGCACACCCGCCCGGTCGGCCTGACGCCGCACGGCACCCGGCTGGACCTCGCGGCCGGCTACCCGCAGTGGTTCGAGCAGGCCCAGGTGCCGGGCAGTGCCCAGGCGCTGCTGGAGTACCGGCTCGCCGAGGCCGGCCACGACGTGCTGGGCTTCGCCGTGCACGTGCCGCACTACGTGGCGCGCTCGGCCTACCCGGCCGCCGCGGTGCTGATCCTGGAGGCCGTGCAGTCGGCCACCGGCCTGGTGCTGCCGGGCACCCGGCTGCGCGAGCGGGTGGGCGAGGTGTACGCCGACATCGAGGAGCAGCTGGCCCACGGGGACGGCGAGTTGCGCTCGGCGATCCGCGGCATGGAGGGCCAGTACGACGCCGTGGCGGGGGCGGAGGGCCGGGAGAGCCTGCTGGCCGAGCCGGTCGACCTGCCGTCGGCGGACGAGCTGGGCCGGCGCTTCGAGCAGTTCCTGGCCGAGCACGAGCGCGGTCCCGAGTAGTCCGCGCGCCCCCCGGGTGGCTCTCCGCCCGGGGCGGGAGCGAACGGGCGCCGCCGTTCGTTGGCGGTGAGGTGCCCGGGGGACGGGCCGCCGTGGAGAGGTACGTCGCCGGTTCCGGCCCCCGGGGGGTTTCCATGTCTGTGTCCGCACGCCCGACCGCCGTTCTGGCCGCCGGGCTGGCCGCGCTGCTGCTGGCCGCTTGCAGCGGCGGTGGCGGTTCCGCCGAGGCCCCGGCCGGGGAGGGCCCCCACCCGGTGCGGGCCACCCCGACGCCGACGCCCACCCCGACCCCGCCGCCCACCGGCCCGTACGTCGCCCTCGGCGACTCCTACACCTCGGGCCTGAAGATCTCCCCGCAGGTCGGCGAACCGAAGGGCTGCGCCCGCTCGGCCGTCAACTACCCGTCCCTGCTGGCGAAGGCGCTCGGGCTGGCGGACGGCCAGTTCAAGGACGTCAGCTGCAGCGGTGCCCGCACCGGGGACCTCACCGGCTCCCAGCAGACCGACGGCGGCGGGGCCAATCCGCCCCAGCTGGACGCGCTCTCCCCGGCCACCCGGCTGGTCACGGTCGGGATCGGCGGCAACGACGCCGGATTCATGGAGGTCGTCGGCGAGTGCGCCAAGGAGAACCTGGCGGACGTGGTGAAGAGCCTGATCGGCTCGGAGCGGGCGCCGGCGCCGTGCAAGGACCACTACGCCTCCGCCGGCGGCGCCGCCGACCAGGTGCAGCGCAAGGTGGACGCGGCCGGCGAGCGGCTGGGCCAGGTGCTGCAGGAGGTCAAACGCCGCTCCCCGCAGGCCCGGGTCTACGTGGTCGGCTACCCGACGCTGCTGCCGGCCGACCCGGCGAGCTGCGTACCGGTGCTCGGCCGGGCGGTGGCCGAGGCCGACCTCGGCTTCCTGGCCGAGAAGGAGCAGCAGCTGAACGCGATGCTCAAGCGTCGCGCGGAGACGGCGGGCGCGGTCTTCGTGGACGCGGCCGCGCCCTCGGCCGGCCACGACATGTGCGCCGGTGAGGCGGCCCGCTGGGTGGAGCCGCCCTTCCCGGCCCCCGGGCTGGCGGCGATCCACCCCAACGCCAGGGGCCAGGAGGGCGTGGCCGCCGCCCTGTTGAAGGCGGTCCGGGGCTGATCCGGGGCCGGACCCGCCCCGCCCGGTGCCGGGCCCGGCCCGGCCCGCCCCGGCCGGGCGGCCAAGGTTCACGCCCCGGCCCGCGCCCCTTCGCGCGCGGCACACCCCGGCTGTCGGAGCCGCGGCGTACGGTGATTGGCATATGGACGACACCGCGCACCGCCTCACCGCCGCCCCGCTCCCGTACGACCACGCCGCCGAGGCCCGCTGGGTGCCCGAGCCGGACAAGCGCCCCGGCCGGACGGCGTTCCAGCGCGACCGCGCCCGTGTGCTCCACTCCGCCGCCCTGCGCCGGCTGGCCGGCACCACCCAGGTGGTCGCCCCGATGCGCAGCGACTTCCCCCGCACCAGGCTGACCCACTCGCTCGAATGCGCCCAGGTCGGGCGGGAATTGGGCGCCGCCCTCGGCTGTGACCCGGACCTCGTCGAGACCGCCTGCCTGGCCCACGACATCGGCCACCCGCCGTTCGGCCACACCGGCGAGGAGGCCCTCGACCAGGCCGCCGAGGCCTGCGGCGGCTTCGAGGGCAACGCGCAGTCGCTGCGCATCCTCACCCGCCTGGAGCCCAAGCGCTTCGCCCCGCAGGACGAGCAGCCCGCCCGGCTCGCCCCCCGGCCCGGCCACAGCGTCGGCCTCAACCTGACCCGTGCCGCCCTGGACGCCGCCACCAAGTACCCCTGGACGCACGGCGCGCACCCGGTCGACCCGGCCTCGTCCAAGTACGGCGTCTACGCCGACGACCTGCCGGTGTTCCGCTGGCTGCGGGCCGGAACCCCGCCCGGGCGCAAGTGCTTCGAGGCCACCGTGATGGACTGGTCCGACGATGTCGCCTACTCCACCCACGACGTCGAGGACGGCCTCCAGGCCGGCCACATCGAGCCGGCCGTGCTGCGCGCCCCGAGCGAGCGCGCCGAACTGTTCAAGGTGGCCGAGCGCTACGCCCCGGACGCCGAGCCCGAGGAGCTGGCCGCCGCGCTGGACCGGCTGCTCGGCCAGGAGTGGTGGCCCAGCTCCTACGACGGCTCGGCCCGCGCCCGGGCCGGCCTGAAGGACCTCACCAGCCAGCTGATCGGCCGGTTCTGCCTGGCCGCCGAGCAGGCCACCCGGGCCCGCTACGGCCCCGGCCGGCTCACCCGGTACGCGGCCGAGCTGGTGGTGCCGCGGGACGTCCGGCTGGAGTGCGCCGTGCTCAAGGCCGTCGCCGTCCGCTTCGTGATGCAGCGCGACGAGCAGGCCCAGCTCCGGGCCCGCCAGCGGATCGTGATCGCCGAGCTGGCGTACGTCCTCGCCCAGCGCGCCCCGGACGGCCTGGACCCGGTCTTCGCCACCCTCTACCGCGAGGCGGAGGACGACCGCGGCGCGCTGCGCGCGGTGATCGACCAGATCGCCACCCTCACCGACGCCTCCGCCCTGGCCCTGCACGCCAAGCTGGTGGGAGCGGCCTGGTCGTGAGGAGGCCGCCCCGGCGCGGTCGGTAACCGGCGCCGCCCCAGTAGACTTCCGGGGTGGCCGGGCGGATCAGGGACGAAGACGTACAGGCGGTGCGCAGCGCACTGCCGATCGACGTGGTCGTCGGCGACTACGTACAGCTCACCAACGGTGGCGGGGGTGAGTACAAGGGCGTCTGCCCGTTCCACGACGAGAAGTCCGCCTCCTTCTACGTGAACCCCGCCAAGGGCGTCTTCCACTGCTTCGGCTGCCAGGAGAACGGCGACACCATCGCCTTCCTGATGAAGATCGAGCACTTCACCTTCGCCGAGGCCGTCGAGCGGATGGCCGCCCAGGCCAACATCACGCTGCGCTACGAGGAGGGCGGCTACAGCCCCCGCCACCAGCAGGGCGAGCGCACCCGCCTGGTCGAGGCGCACAAGGTGGCCGCCGCCTGGTTCCGGGAGCAGCTCGGCTCGCCGGAGGCCGAGATCGGCCGGCGCTTCCTCGCCGAGCGCGGCTTCGACGAGGAGGCGGCGGCGACCTTCGGCGTCGGCTACGCCCCGGCCGGGTGGGAGAACCTGGTCCGCTACCTGCGCGGCAAGGGCTTCAGCGACAAGGAGATCCTGCTCGGCGGCCTGGCCTCGCAGGGCCAGCGCGGCGGGCTGATCGACCGCTTCCGGGGCCGGCTGGTCTGGCCGATCCGCGACATCGCGGGCGAGACGGTCGGCTTCGGCGCCCGCCGCCTGCGCGAGGACGACAACGGCCCGAAGTACCTGAACACCCCCGAGACGCCGATCTACAAGAAGTCCCACGTGCTGTACGGCATCGACCTGGCGAAGAAGGAGATCGCCAAGTCGGGCCGGGCGGTGGTGGTCGAGGGCTACACCGATGTCATGGCCTGCCACCTGGCGGGCGTCACCACGGCCGTGGCCACCTGTGGCACCGCGTTCGCCGAGGACCACATCAAGATCATCCGACGGCTGCTGATGGACACCTCCCAGTACCGCGGCGAGACGGTCTTCACCTTCGACGGCGACGCGGCCGGCCAGAAGGCCGCCCTGCGGGCCTTCGAGGACGACCAGAAGTTCGCCGCCAAGACCTCCATCGCGGTCAGCCCCGGCGGTATGGACCCGTGCGACCTCCGGCTGGCCAAGGGCGACGAGGCGGTCCGGGAGCTGATCGACAACCCCGTCCCGCTGTTCGAGTTCGCGCTGCGCTCGGCCGTCGCCCGGCACCGGGTGGAGAACCCGGAGGGCCGCTCGGCGGCGCTGGAGGAGGCCGCGCCGATCGTGGCCAAGATCAAGGACCGCTCGATCCAGCACGAGTACGCCGTCCGGCTGGCCGGCATGCTCGGCATCCTGGACGAGCAGTTCGTGGTCCGCCGGATCTCCCAGCTGGCCCGCTGGGACCGCGAGCGCCAGCAGAACCCGCGCACCAACGGCCAGCAGCGCCGCCCCGAGCAGGCCCAGCCGGTCCGCTCCGCCCAGCCGGCCTTCCGGCTCAACCCGCGGGACCCGGCCCAGTTCGTCGAGCGCGAGCTGCTCAAGCTGGCCCTGCAGCACCCGGACCTGGTCAGCCCGGCCTTCGACCACTACGGCGAGGACGAGTTCCCCACCCCGCCGTACACCGCCGTGCGCCGCGCCATCGGCCAGGCCGGCGGCGCCGCGTACGGGGCCACCCTGGCCGACTTCACCGGCACCGTCCGCGACGTGGCCCCGGACGACCAGGTCCGCTCGCTGGTGACCGAGCTGATCGTCGAGCCGGTGCGCTCGCGCCGCAAGGTGGACGCGATCTACGCCGGGGAGTTCCTGGTCAAGCTGCGGCTGCTGGCGGTCGACCGGCGGGTCGACGAGGTCCGTGCCCACCTCCAGCGGCTCGGCACCCGGGCCTCCGCCGAGGAACTGCACGCGGTGCAGACCGAGCTGTGGCAGCTCCAGCAGTACGGCCAGGGTCTGCGCAGCCGGGGCGCCGCCGCCCTCTGACGGCGCCCCCGGCCCGGTCCGGGGCCCGGCTGCCGCGGGCCGCTCCGTACGGGGCCGGCCGGAGAAAGTCCGCGCACGAGTCTCGGCCACGGAGCGTGGCGTGCCGCACACTGGAGGGCGTCCCACCTCCGTCCTGCGCGGGTCCGCCAGAGTCGCGCCCGCCCCGAGGGATGCCCGTGGACCAAGGCCTTGCCGCGACCGCCCGCCCGACCACCGACCCGCTCGCCCCCCACGACGACGACCACGGCCGGGCCGGAGCCCCGCCCGCCGACGGTGCCAGGGTGCCCGCGCAGGGCCTCCCGGAGGGCCACCCCGGGGCCGCCGACCCCGAGGCCGCCCCGGACGCCGGCGCCGACCGGGAGACGGAACCCGGGGCGGGGACCGAGCCCGGGACCGAGCCGGATCTCGACGCCGACCGTGACCCCGGCCCCGCGGGCGTCACCGGCCCGGCGGCGGACCTCTTCCGCCAGTACCTGCGCGAGATCGGCCGGATCCGGCTGTTGAACGCCGCCGAGGAGGTGGAGCTGGCCCGCCGGATCGAGGCCGGTCTGTTCGCCGAGGAGCGGCTGAACCGCGAGCCCCCGCCGCCCGACCCGCTGGCCGGTGAACTGGACGCCCTGGTGGTGATCGGGCGGATCGCCAAACGGCGGCTGATCGAGGCCAATCTGCGCCTGGTGGTCTCGGTCGCCAAGCGCTACATCGGTCGCGGCCTCACCATGCTGGACCTGGTCCAGGAGGGCAACCTCGGCCTGATCCGGGCGGTGGAGAAGTTCGACTACGCCCGCGGCTACAAGTTCTCGACCTACGCGACCTGGTGGATCCGCCAGGCGATGAGCCGGGCGCTGGCCGACCAGGCGCGGACGATCCGGGTGCCGGTGCACGTGGTGGAGCTGATCAACCGGGTGATCCGGGTGCAGCGCGCGCTGCTCCAGGAGAGCGGGACCGAACCGGGCGCGGCCGACATCGCCGTCGCGCTGGAGCTGACCGAGGCGCGGGTGCGCGAGCTGCTCCGGCTCGCCCAGGAGCCGATCTCGCTGCACACCCCGGTCGGCGAGGAGGACGACGTCGCGCTCGGCGACCTGATCGAGGACGCGGACGCGGCCTCACCGGCCGAGTCCGCCACCTTCCTGCTGCTGCGCCAGCACCTGGAGGCGGTCCTGGCCACGCTCGGCGACCGCGAGCGCCAGGTGGTCCAGCTCCGCTACGGCCTGGACGACGGCCGCCCGCGCACCCTGGAGGAGATCGGCGCCCTGTTCGGTGTGACCAGGGAGCGGATCCGCCAGATCGAGTCCAAGACCCTGGTCAAGCTCCGGGACCACGCCTTCGCCGCCCAGCTGCGCGGCTACCTGGACTAGGACCCGGCGGCGGTGGCCGTGGGCGTGGGGGTTGCGGCGGGCGTGGCAGGGGTGGCCGGCGGCGAGGCCGGGCCGATCGGGATCGGGGTCGAGGCGACGAGGCGGGCCAGTCCGGAGACGCTCCCCGTGCAGTCGTTGCCGGCCGGCGTGTGGCCGCAGACCTGGAAGGTGGCGGCCGGGTCCGCCGCGTTCACCATCGCCGAGTAGTTGTCGTACCCCCAGTGGATCAGCGCCGTCTCCGTCTCGCCGCCGCTGCTGGTGATGGTCGAGTAGTCGTTCGGCGCGCCCTCGGTGATCGCGGCCCAGGCCGCCTGGCAGCGGTCGCTGTAGCGGAGGTAGACCACCACCTTGCCGATGTTGCCGGTGAGCAGGGTCCGGGCGTCGGCGCCGCAGCCGGTCGCCTTGGGGTCCTTGTGGGCGCAGCCCATCGCCTGGCAGGAGGGCGTGGCCGGGGCGGTGCGGGCGGGCGAGGCCGTCGTGCTGGACACGGCGGGCTGCGCGACGGCGGCCGGCTCGGTCCCGCCGTCGCGGCTGTAGTGGACCCCGGCCAGCACCACCAGGACGGCCGCCGCGGCCGCGCAGCAGAGCAGCGCCACCGGCCGCCGCCACCAGCGGACCGCCCTCAGGCCGGCCGGCTCGGTGTCGTCGGGCTCGGTGTCGTCGGGCTCCGTGCCGTCGGGCTCGGCACCGTCCGGCTCCACGCCCCCCGCCGCGTCCGCGTCCGCAACCGGGCCCGCAACCGGGCCCGCCGCGTCCGAAACCGCGTCCGTGTCCGGTCCGGTCGCGTCCGCGTCCGGACCCACGGCCTCCGGGCCGGCCCCCGCCGCGTCCTGCGCATCCGCCGCGGTCTGCTCCCAGAGCGCCCGCAGCGTCGGGCCGTCGCACTCGACCGCCCCGGTGAGGGCGTCGAGCGCCTGCTCGGTGATGATCCGCTTGCCGTTCAGCCAGCGCTCCCAGGAGGCCCGGCTGTAGTGGGTCCGGGAGGCGAGCTCGGACAACGAGAGCCCGGTCGCGTCCTTGACGGCCCGGAGCTCCTCCGTGAGGCGCTTGGCGGGCACGGAGAGGTCGTCCGGCAGTTGCTTCCAGGCGGAGCCCATACGGTCAATCCCAACATCGGAGGCGGCGGTGGAGCGGGAGGGCCTGAGCGGGCTCCGGCCGGGGCCGTGGGGGCGTGTCCGCGTCTCCAACCTCATCGGCCTGTCGTCTCAAACACCAGGTCCTGGCCCTGAGACGGACGGAAGTGTCTCACAACCGGGCTGACGGTCGAACATGTGCCTGCCCGTCGTGCAGAGTTCTCACACCGGTGCGTTCAGCGGTCCGGATGCTTCGTCCGGACACCGTTCGCACGACCGGTCCTGACGTCCCGATCCCCCACCGGACGGGACAGCCTCGCGGGGGGAGGCTGCCCCGTCCGCAGGGACGCGCGGCGGGGGGAGGGCGCTTCGATGCGCCCTCCCCCCGCCGTGATCACGGCGCCCGCGGGTGCCCCGCGCCGGCCTCAGTGGTGGAAGGCCGTCAGGGGCGGCACCCCGTACTCCTTGAGCGGGCGGGGCTGGCTCCGCAGCTCCGGCAGCAGCCGGGTGAGGTCGGACAGCAGCAGGTCGGCCAGGTCCCGGGAGAAGCCGTTGCGGCAGACCACCCGCAGCACCGAGAGGTCCTCCCGATCGGCGGGGAAGGTGTACGCCGGCACCTGCCAGCCGCGCTCGCGCAGTCTGCGCGAGACGTCGAACACGTCGAAGGTCACGTCGTCGGTGGTGGTGAAGGCGAAGACCGGCAGCTCGTCGCCCCGGGTCAGCAGCCGGAAGCAGCCGAGCGCCTCGATCTGCCCGGCCAGGTAGACCGCTACCTCACGGCAGGCCCCCTGGACGGCCCGGAAGCCGCTCCGGCCCAGCCGCAGGAAGGTGTAGTACTGCGCGATCACCTCCGCGCCCGGGCGGGAGAAGTTCAGCGCGAAGGTCGGCATCTCCCCGCCGAGGTAGTTCACCCGGAACACCAGCTCCTCGGGCAGCGCCGAACGCTCCCGCCAGAGCGCCCAGCCGACGCCCGGGTAGACCAGGCCGAACTTGTGGCCGGAGGTGTTGATGGAGGCGACCCTGGGCAGCCGGAAGTCCCAGACCAGCTCGGGGTCGAGGAAGGGCGCGATCATGGCGCCGGAGGCCCCGTCCACGTGGACCGGGATGTCCAGGCCGGTGCGCTGCTGCAGGCCGTCCAGGGCGGCGCTGACCTCCGCCACCGGCTCGTAGGAGCCGTCGAAGGTCGAGCCGAGCACGGCCACCACGCCGATGGTGTTCTCGTCGCAGAGCGCCACCGCCTCCTCGGCGCCGAGGTGGTAGCGCTCGCCCGCCATCGGCACGGTGCGCGCCTCGACCTCCCAGAAGGTGCAGAACTTCTCCCAGCAGACCTGCACGTTGACGCCCATCACCAGATTGGGACGGGCGCCGGCCGCGTACCGGTCGGCGTTGCGCTGCATCCAGCGGCGCTTGAGGGCGAGCCCCGCCAGCATGCAGGCCTCGCTGGAGCCGGTGGTGGAGCAGCCGACCGTGCCCTCCGGGTCGGGGGCGTGCCAGAGGTCGGCGAGGATCGACACGCAGCGCCGCTCCAGCTCGGCGGTCTGCGGGTACTCGTCCTTGTCGATCATGTTCTTGTCGAGGCACTCGGTCATCAGCCGGGTGGCCTGGATCTCCATCGACGTGGTGACGAAGGTCGCCAGGTTGAGCTTGGCGTTCCCGTCCAGCATCAGCTCGTCGTGGACCAGCTGGTACGCCGTGTCGGCCGCCACCGGCTTGTCGGAGAGCCGGTGCACCGGTGGCGCCAGCTCCATCGCACTGAGCGGGTCGGCCGCGCCGACGAACGGGTTGATGGCCAGCCGGCGGTCGTCGCCGGTCCCCTTGTGCAGCGCCATGAGGTCCTGCCGCCCTTCGCTCCGGTGACCGCGTCCTCTCTCACGCTGCCACCGGCCACCGGCGGGCGCATCTCCGCCGTGGTCGCTCCGGCGGCCCGCGACGGGCCGCCCGGCCGGTCAGGCGGCCGTCTCCGGGTGGATCTGCCCGCGGGCGGACCGGAACTGCTGACGCACCGCCGAGCCGACCGGCAGGTCCTGCTCGGCGTCCGGCGTCACGGTGACGGCCTCCGGCAGCTCCCAGCGCGGCGGTTCGGGGGTGCCGGCCAGGGCCCAGGCGGCCTGCCGGGCCGCGCCGCGGGCCGCGTGGGCGCCGGGCGGCGGCACCACGACGGGGATGCCGAACAGCAGCGGGGCGATCTGCCGCACGGCCGGCAGCCGCCCGGCGGCGCCCAGCAGGAAGACCCGCTTCACCTCGACGCCCTGGGCGCGCAGCACGTCCAGCGCGTCCGCGAGGTTGCAGAGCATGCCCTCGACGGCGGCCCGGGCCAGGTGCTCGGGGGCCATCGACTCGGCCCGCAGCCCGGTCAGGGTGCCGGCCGCGTGCGGCAGCGCGGGCGTCCGCTCGCCGTCCAGGTAGGGCAGCAGCACCAGGCCGTACGCGCCGGGGGAGGAGCGCAGCGCCAGGTCGCTCAGGCCGTCCAGGTCGCAGCCGAGCAGCGCCGCGGTCGAGCGGAGCACCTGGGCGGCGTTCAGGGTGGCGACCATCGGCAGGTGGCGGCCGGTGGCGTCGGCGAAGGAGGAGACCAGCCCGCTGGCGTCCACCACGGCCCGGTCGTGCACGGCGAAGATCGTCCCGGAGCTGCCCAGCGAGACCACCGCGTCGCCGGGCCGCAGGCCCAGCCCGAGCGCGGCGGCCATGTTGTCGCCGGTGCCGGCCGAGATCAGCAGGCCCTCGGGGGTGTGCCCGGCCGGTTCGGCGGGGCCGAGGACGTCGGGCAGCTTCAGCTCGTGACCGAGTGCCAGCTCCACCAGGTCCTGCCGGTACTCGCCGGTGATCGGCGACCAGTAGCCGGTGCCGGAGGCGTCGCCGCGGTCGGTGGTGCGCCGCTTGGGGTGACCGAGCAGCTGCCAGACCAGCCAGTCGTGCGGCAGCAGCACCTCGGCCACCCGGCGGGCGTTGGCCGGTTCGAACTCGGCCAGCCAGCGCAGCTTGGCGATGGTGTACATGGGGCCGGGGACGGCGCCGATCGCGGCCGTCCAGGCCGCCGGCCCGCCGAGCGCGTCCAGCAGCGCGGCGGCGGCGCCGCTGGAGCGCGGGTCGTTCCAGAGGATCGCGGGCCGCACCAGGACGCCGCCGGCGTCCAGGCCGATCATGCCGTGCTGCTGCGCGCTGACGCCGATCGCCCGGACGCCCTCCAGCAGACCGCCGGCGGCGGCGTCGCCCAGCGAGTGCAGCCAGACCTGCGGGTCGGCCTCGCCGGCCCGCTGGTCCGGCGTCTCCGGCACGGGGTGCGGCGCCTTGCCGGACCGCAGCACCGCGCCGGTCTCGCTGTCGCACGCGACGATCCGGGTGCGACCGGTCGAGCTGTCTATCCCCGCGACGATGGCCATGTCGAGATCATGCCTCAGCACGCGTCCGGACGCGGCGAGGCCCGGTAAGTGTTGCTCGTTCGGTACCGCCCCGGAGTCACCTCGGCCAACCCGTCGTCACCGCCCGGTCACGGGCGGAAGGTACCCCAGCTGTCGTCCTCGACCCGGGTGCGGTTGAAGTACGACACCCGGTCGGTGACGGCGTTCGGCAGCTTGTCGCCGACCTTGTCGGCGACGGCGCCGGCCGCCTTCCCGGCCACCGCCCCGGCCTGCTGCTTGGCCTTGTCGGCGGCGCCCTGCACCTTGGGGTTCTGGGCGACCTGCCGGGTGACCTTGGCGATCTGTTCGTACCGCTGGCGACCGGCTCGCGAGCCCAGGACGTAGCCCGCCGCGAGTCCGACGATCAACGACAACTTCCACATGATCGGATTCCACCCTCTCCTGGCGGCCTTTGCCGCAATGCCCTACCCGTCCATCGGGACGGCGAACCGTCCGTGCCTCCCAGCATCCCCGGGCGCCGTGCCGGGCGCGCGCGGGGCACGCCGGGCGGGGGGTGCCGGGGCGGCCGGGCGAAAGCGATTGGCGGACCACCCCCCCGAGTGCGCTAATGTATGTCCCGCAGCGAGCGCCGAGGAGCCCGGGGAACCGGGGGCCGAAGCGGAAGCTCGATCCCCCATAGCTCAATTGGCAGAGCAGCCGACTGTTAATCGGCAGGTTATTGGTTCGAGTCCAATTGGGGGAGCTCAGGTGGCGGGCCTTCGGGTCGGCCGTCCTGGCCGTGGTGCGACTGAGGTCCACCGCGATCCCGCATAGCTCAATTGGCAGAGCAGCCGGCTGTTAACCGGCAGGTTTTTGGTTCGAGTCCAAATGCGGGAGCTGCACCGGGTCCGCCCGGTGACTGCTCAGAGCGAAGGCCCCCCGGTCGACCGGGGGGCCTTCGTGTTGTCCCGCCTCCGTGTGGTCCCGGTCGGCCCGCCGCCGTCCCCGGCTCAGGCGGTGGCCTGCCGGTACAGCTCGGTGACCCGGTCGTCGAAGGTGATGCTGTACGAGGTGCCGGGCGTCTCGCCGCCCTCCTGGTAGCCGCCGATCACGCCGATCACCGTCCCGGTCGCGGTGACCCACGGGCTTCCGCTGGTGCCGTCGGTGTAGCCGCCGCAGTCGAAGCGCTCCTGGGTCGGGCTCTGTGAGCGGGTGTGCGCCGAACAGGTGATCGGTTCATCACTTTCATTGGGATAGCCGGTCACCGAGACGGCGAGACCGAAGCCCTGGCCGGTGCCGAGCGGATTGCCGCCGACCGCGTCCTCGACCTCCCGGCCGCCCGCCGGCCGCACCGTGACGAACGCCACGTCGTACTCGGGGTCGTCGTCGGACACCCAGCGCGGATCCACGGTGATCGACTGGACCGGCCAACTCCCGTACGGCGAGTAGCCGTTGCGGTAGCCGGGGGTGAACACCAAGCCGTCCAGCAGGCCGATCCGGCGGCTCTGCACGCAGTGCGCGGCGGTCACCAGCAGATTGCGCCCCGGGCTGTGCACCACGCTCGCCGTACAGGCCCGCGGGCCCTGCGGGGTGCGGACCGAGAGGGTGCCGATCCGGTCGCCCACCGGGCTCTGCGGCGCCACCTCGGCGGTCGGCGCCCGCTCGCTCCCGCCGCAGGCGGCGCCGGCGAGCAGCAGGGCCGCCAGCGCGGCCGCCTGGGCCGCGCGCGCGGGCCGTACCGGGCGGGAGGGCATCGGGGCTCCGTCTCGTCCTCGGGGCGGGCCCTGCGGGTCGTGCGGTCCGCCGTTCGTGAGGAAGATCTACCAGGCCGGGCCCGGCGACGCCAGCCCGGCCCGGTTCAGCCCGTGGCCCGGTCGTAGAGGGCCTGCACGCGGTCGCCGAAGTAGCAGCTGTACGAGGTGTCGGGGGAGTCGCCGCCCTCCTGGTAGCCGCCGATCACGCCGACCACGGTGCCGGTCAGGGTGTCCGGGTCGAAGTCGGTCACCCAGGGGCTGCCGCTGGTGCCGCCGGTCCAGTCGGGGCAGTCGATCCGCAGCTGGGTGGGGCTCTGCTCGGAGGTGGTGTTGCTGCAGGTGATCGGGACGTCGCTGGTGCCGGGGTAGCCGGTGACCTTCACCGGCAGCCGGTAGCCGCGGTCGACACCCAGCCGGTTGGCGCCGAGCACCTGCTGCACCTGCCGGCCGCCCTGCGGCTGGACCACGGCGAAGGCGACGTCCACGTCCGGATCGGCGCCGTCCTTCCAGGCCTGGTCGACGCTGACGGCCAGCAGCGGCCAGACGCCGCTCGGGGTCTCGCCGTCCCGGTAGCCGGGGACGAAGACCAGGTCGCTGCGTTGGCCGAGGTTCGGGTCCCAGACGCAGTGCGCGGCGGTGACGATCAGATTGAGTCCGGCGCTGTCGACCACGCTGGCGGTGCAGAAGTGGTCGCCGTCGGCGTTGCGCGTGAAGACGGCGCCGACCAGACCGTTCAGCACGGTGGGCTTGGCGGTGCGGGTGACGCCGGTGTGCCGGGCGAGCGCGCCGCGCAGCCGCTGGGGGGTCCAGCCGTGGGTGTCGGCCGGGTCCGAGGCCGGGTGGGAGCTCACCGTCGGGGTGGCGCCGCCGGGGCCCGCCGCGGTGGTGCAGCCCGCCGCCGCCAGCACCGCCAGCGCGGCGCCGACCGCCGCCAGCTCACGTACCGTCATCCGCCCAGGCTCCCGGGGCCGCCGCGGGCCCGCCAGCGGGGCTGCTCCGGCCGGGGCGGCGCGGGTCCGTGCGCACCCGTGTGCGCCCCCGGCGCGCACCACGGGTGATCGACCGGCTATGCTGCCCGGGACGGCCTTCCGGGGCCGTCTGCTGCTGCCGCGACCGGGTCACCGGCACGCGCGGCGAACCGGGGCGGTAGCTCAGCCGGTTAGAGCAGGGGACTCATAATCCCTTGGTCGTGGGTTCGAGTCCCACCCGCCCCACCCTTCGCCCGGACGACCGGGCTTGACCAGGTGTGGTCATCTGCACGAACTCTAGTGACCGGCGACTGCGCCGACCGTACCGACAGGCCGGGAATCACCCGAATAGGGCCGGGTCGAGGGTGCGTTGACGCCCCGCTCACGTCCGTCCGGGCGGACCGTACTCCCGGCCCCGGCCCCGGCCCCGGTCCGCGACCGCCCCTCCCCGCTTCTGCCTGCCGCCTTCGGCGCCCCGGGGCCACCCCGCCGACCGGTCCCGCGCCGCTGCCCGGGCGGGCGGCAGCGGCGCGGGGCCGTCACCGGGTCCGGTGACGGCCCCACGGCCCGGGTGCGGCGTCCGCGGCTCAGCCGGACTTGAGCGGCTGGACGGTCAGGTCGCCGTCGCCGTCGGGGGTGAGGACGGAGACCGCCAGCTCCGGGTACCTGCCGCCGGCCGTCAGGGTCTTGAGGTCCGCGAGCAGCTGCGAGGCGTCGTCGACGTAGAACCGCAGCGGGGTCCGCGAGGAGGCGGCGAACTCCACCACCTCCACGGCGCTGTGGCGGCTGAGCGCCCAGACCCACGCCTCCCAGGCACTGCCCTGGTTCCGGTTCAGCACGCTGAGCCAGATGTTGTCCTCGGCCGAGCCCCAGTCCTCCTTGTCCTCCCTCCAGACGCGGGTGCCGGCGAGCGAGACCGGAACCCGGCCGTCCCGGGGGTGCTGGGCGTCGATCGCGGCGATCCGCCGGGCGATCTCCGGCTGGGAGTCGTCACCGCGCAGCAGCGTCCGCCCGGGGCTGCCCGGCCAGCCCGGCGGGCCGCCCTCGGGGTTGGCGTTGCCGAGGACGGCGAAGCCCAGGCAGCCCGTGGCCGTCAGCAGGGCCACCCCGGTGCGCAGCCGGGCGGCCGGGGTCCGGTGCGCACCCGGCGCCGTCCGGTCGCTCCGGCCGGCGATCACCCGGCGGCCGAGCATCGGCAGCAGGGCAGCCCCGAAGGAGATCACCCCGATCACCAGCAGCTGGTGGATCATCTTCTCGTAGAAGTAGGAGGTCTTGCCGACCACGGTCAGCTGGTACTCCATCACGCCGAAGCAGAGCGCCGAGATCGCGGCGAGGGTGATCAGGGCGACCCGGCGGGGCTTGTCGGCGAGCGAACGCCTGGTCAGCAGGGCCGCGAAGGCGGCGACCACGAGGGGCATGAGCAGGTTCCGGCCGACCGGGCCGATGCCGCCGGGCAGGGTCAGCACGTCCGCCGACCCGGCCGACTGGGCGTTGACGAGCGGCGGGAACAGCGCGAGGACGCCGGCCGTCGCCGAGACGGCCAGTGCGGTCGGCCAGTGCCGGCGCCAGCCGCGCCGGTGCACGACCGCCCAGGCGAACACGGTGGCGGCGGCGGCCGGCAGCAGCAGGTAGTGGCCGAAGGAGACACCGACCGTCAGGGCCGCGAGCGCCACGAGCTGTTCCCGGACGCGGCTGAGCGGCCGGATCGCCAGGCCGACCAGCAGGGCGAGCAGCCCGAGCGCGAAGATCTCGCTCAGGAAGCCCCGGGCGTGCATCCGGGGCAGCTCGGCGACGACCAGGTAGACGGCCGTCGGTACGGCGAGGGCAAGGCCCCGCCAGCCGCGCAGGGCCGGACCGGCGGCCCGCTGCACCGCCCACAGGACGGCCGCCGTGAGGCCTGCGGTGACCAGGGTGAACAGCGCCACGAAGAGCGAGATCTGGGTGATCGCCGGGCCCCGGTCGGTGCCGCCGTGCAGGAAGCTGGTGATCACGGCCATCGTCAGGTGGCTGCCCTGCGGGTAGGTCCCGAGGCCCAGCGTGACGGTCTCGGCCGCCTCGCCCTGGTGCAGGGAGGTGAGGCCGCCCAGGCGCAGGATGGTGTCGTAGAGCGCGGCGTGCCGGGCGAGGTCCTCGGCGCTGATGACGGTGGCCAGGCGACCGAGGGCGTCCCGGCGGACGACCGGGTACAGCAGGAACGCGCAGGACGCGGCGACGGAGAACAGCAGCGGGAGGTCCCGGGTGGGGACCAGCAGGCGGAGCCGGTCGCGGAGCGGGACGCGCCGGCCGGCCGGCCGGGGGCCCTGGACGAGCAGGACGGCGGCCAGCAGGACGGCGGTGGCCTCGGCCAGCGCCACCGGGTGGAGGCCCCAGGGCCAGTAGCTGGTCAGCAGGCTGAGTGCGCAGGCCCAGCCGATCAGCAGGCCGCCGGAGATCATCATCCGGTCGAAGGCGGTGGCCCGGGAGCGGATCAGCGACGCGGCGGCGAACCAGACGAGCGCGAAGGTCACCAGGTCGGCCGAGGCCAGGTGGAGCAGCGGGGGGAGCAGGAAGAGTGCCGCGATGAGCCGGAGCTGCGGGGCGTCCGGACGTCGGAGCCAGGAGGCGGGGCGCCGGTTCCGCTCGCCGGCGCCCCGTCCTGTCACTTCGGGTTTGTCCGCGGTTCTCACCGGTGTCGCGACCGACATGGTTCCCCCATAATCATGCTGAAAATTTGAGACTATTGAGCAGTCGGTATGAATATTCCGACCGGTACCAGTGTGAATCATGGGTGGGTGTGCGCAGCACGCCGGGGGCATCCGGGTGGACCGGGATTTCCCGCCCTTGACCTTCTCTTGGTATGAGCGCGTCATATCCGGCCGCGCGGCCCCTCCGTATCCTGGCCCGATGCTCGAACCCGCACTGCTGCCCACCCCGCTGACGGACTGCACCGACGAGGCGCTGGCGCGCGTCGGCGTGGAGCTGCGGCTCAAGCGCGACGACCTGCTGCACCCCGCGGTGCCGGGCAACAAGTGGCGCAAGCTCGCGCCCAACCTGGCGGCGGCCCGCGCGCAGGGGCACACCCGGCTGCTGACTTTCGGCGGGGCCTACTCCACCCATCTGCGGGCGGTCGCGGTGGCCGCCGGCGCGCTCGGGCTGGAGAGCGTCGGGCTGGTCCGGGGCGAGGAGCTGGCCGCTGCTCCGCGCAACTGGTCGCTGCGGGCGGCCGAGGCGGCGGGGATGCGGCTGGCCTTCCTGTCCCGCTCGGCGTACCGGGGGACGGCCGGTGCCTGGGCCGCCGACGCCGAGGTCGAGGCCGCTCTGCAACGGCGCTGGGGCCCCTGCCTGGTGCTGCCGGAGGGCGGCTCCAACGCCCTGGCGGCGATCGGCGTGGCGGCCGTCCCGGCGGAGCTGCCCGACCTCGGCGAGCGGGACGTGGTCTGCTGCCCGGTCGGCACCGGCGGCACCCTCGCCGGCATCGCGGCCGGACTGCCGCCGGGCGCGCGGGCGCTCGGCGTGGCGGTGCTCCGCGGCGGCGCCGGGTACCTGGAGGGCGAGGTCGGCCGGCTGCACCGGGCCGCGTACGGCCGGGAGTTCGACAACTGGCGGATCGACCACGACCACCACGGCGGCGGCTACGGCAAGGTGCCGGCCGCGCTCGCCGCCTTCGCCGAGCGCTTCGAGCAGCGCCACGGGATCGCGTTGGAGCACCGCTACGTCGCCAAGCTGCTCGCCGCCCTGACGGAGCTGGCCGCCGCCGGCGCCTTCCCGGCGGGCACCCGGCTGACCGCCGTGGTCACCGGGCTGCCCGACCCGCCGCGGAGCGGCCGGGACGGGGGGTAGGCCCTGTCCGGCCGGTCGTGCCGGGTGCCCGGTCTGCCGGGACACGGTCGGGGGTCCTAGCCGAAGGTCAGGTTGGCGCAGGGGTCGGTGTCGGCGCCGCGGGCGTTCTCGGCGATGCCGGTCGGGACGCCGCTCGGTACGGTCGTCGGGCCGGCGTTCGGGCCGGCGTTCGGGGTGGCGGTCCGGCCGGTGGTCGGCCGGGCCGGGGCGCCGGCGGCGTCGATCCCGGTGGCGGCCGTCGGGTGGTAGTCGCGGCCCAGCGTGACGGTGATCCCCTCGGCGCCCGGCTCCTCGACCGTGCGGGCCTGCGGGAAGACCAGCGCCAGCTGGTCGGCGACGGCCTTGAGGTCCGGGGCGTAGGCGATCTCGGTGCGCAGCCGGCTGCCGCTGGTGGCGTCCAGGGCGACGTTCTGGAAGCCCTTGGCGCGGACCGCCTCCGCGCCCTTCCCGGCCAGCCCCGGGGTGCCGACGCCGTTGACCACGGTGATCGGCACCGCCGCCTGCTCGGGGGAGAGCGCGGTGGGCGAGGCGGCGGGGGCGGTGGAGCCGGCCGGGGAGGGGGACGCGCCGCCCGGGTCGGCCAGCTGTCCGGTGCTCTGGCCGTCCAGCGTGCGGTCCTCCCGCAGCAGCTTCCAGAGGGTGTCGACGTCCGGGTGGACCAGGGCGACCCGGTCGCCGGCGAAGCGCCACGGGGTGGTGACGAAGGTGATGTCGGAGAGCTTGATGCTCTGCAGCGACTGGGCGAAGTCCACCAGCTTCATCGCGGTGCCCAGGCCCTCGTCCACGGTGAGCGAGCGGGTGGCGGCGTCGGCCAGCGGGAGCAGGGTCGGCAGCGAGAAGCCGAGGCCCTGGATCTTGCTGATCATCGCGGAGAGGAAGGCCTGCTGGCGCTTCATCCGCCCGATGTCGGAGTTGTCGCCGAAGCCGTACCGCGCCCGCAGGTAGTCCACCGCGGGCTGCCCGGAGAGCTTCTGCATGCCCTTCCTGAGCTTGATGTTGTGCGAGTTCACGTCGTTCGGGACGCAGACGTCCACGCCGTTGATCGCCTCGGTCATCGCGGCGACGCCCTTGAAGTCGACCACGATGGTGTGGTCGATCCGCAGGCCGGTGAGCGCCTCGACGGTGTTCTGCGTGCAGGCCGGGTTCCCCTGGGGGAACTGGCCTATGGTGAACGCCGAGTTGAACATCTGGTTCGTCCGGGGCTCCGTCCACTTGCCGCTCGGCAGCTTGCAGGACGGGATGGTGACCAGCGCGTCACGGGGGATCGAGACGCCGACGGCGTGCTTGTGGTCGGCGTAGACGTGCAGCAGGATCGCGGTGTCCGAGTGGCCGACGCCCTCCTCGCCGCCGCCGAGGTCGGCGTTGCCGTCGTCCCGGGTGTCCGAGCCGAGCAGCAGGACGTTGACCGGAACGGAGGCGCCCGGGGTGACCGGGACGGGGGCCGGGGGCCGCTCGGTGGCGACGCCGCCCGCGTCGAAGGTGGTGATGTTGCTGTCCAGCCGGTGGTAGAACCACGCGCCGGCCCCTGCGACGGACAGCACCAGAACGGCGGCGAGCCCCACGGCGGTCCGTACGATGCGCCGTCGGCGCGTGCTGCTGCTCATCCTCCCCGGCCCCCCGTCTTCTGGTGTCGTTCCTGCGCGCACCGGCCGTGGGAGGGCCGGTGCCAAGTCTCGAACCTTAGACGACTCGGGAGAGTGTTCGGTTACAGCCGACGGCCGGCCAATTCGGCCGCCGGGGCTGTGATGCTGCTCACGCGCCGGGCCCGGAGGCGCCCGCCAGCATCCGGCGGAGCAGGTCGCGCAGGGCCGTCCGCTCGTCCGGGCCGAGCGCGGCCAGCGGTTCGCGGGCGAAGTTCAGCGACTCGCGCAGCTCCTCCGAGGCGGCCGAGCCGGTCTCGGTGGCGGCGACCAGCTTGACCCGGCGGTCCTGCCGGTCGGCCTCCCTGGTCACGAAGCCGCGCGACTCCAGGCGGTCGACGATGCCGGTGATGTTGGAGGGCTCGCAGCTGAGCGTCTGGGCGATGTGGCGCATCGGCATCGGCCCGCGCCGCAGCAGGGCGAGGACCTTGGCCTGGGCGCCGGTGAGCGAGCGGGCGGCGGCGGCCTCCTCGTACTCGCGGTGGAAGAGCGCGACCAGATTGGCCATCAGGTCGACGACCTCACGGGTGATCTCGTCGGGCTGCGGCGTGGCGGCCCCGGTCGGCTGGGTGTCCATGGGTGACAGTCTACCTGAACAGTTGACAACATGAACCTTTCATGTCCATCGTTACTTCAGTCGCTCAACCTTTCAGGTCGAGCGGTATCACCGGGGGACCACCCAGAAACCTCAAGGAGCACCACCGATGGCAGAGCAGGCAGCGCCCGCCACCGCCCGCGAATGGCACCTCGTCGCCCGTCCGCAGGGCTGGCCGGTCCCGACGGACTTCGCCCTGGTCGAGGCGCCGGTCCGGACCCCGGGCCCCGGCGAGATCCTGGTGCGCAACACCTACCTCTCGGTCGACCCCTACATGCGCGGCCGGATGAACGACGTGAAGTCCTACGCCCCGCCGTTCCAGCTCGGCGAGCCGATGGACGGCGGCGCGGTCGGCTACGTGGTCGCCTCCGCGGCCGAGGGCTTCGCCCCGGGCGACGCCGTGCTGCACGGCCTGGGCTGGCGCGAGTACGCCACGCTGCCCGCCGAGCGCGCCGTGAAGGTCGACCCCGCGGCCGCGCCGCTGCCCGCCTACCTGGGCGTGCTCGGCATGACCGGCCTGACCGCCTACGCGGGTCTGCTGGCGGTCGGCGCCCTCAAGGAGGGCGACCGGGTCTTCGTCTCCGGCGCGGCCGGCGCCGTGGGCTCGATCGTCGGCCAGATCGCCCGGCTCAAGGGCGCCTCGCTGGTGGTCGGTTCGGCCGGCTCGGCCGAGAAGGTCGCCAAGCTGGTCGACGAGTACGGCTTCGACGCCGCGTTCAACTACAAGGACGCCCCGGTCCACGAGCAGCTCGCCAAGGCGGCCCCGGACGGCATCGACGTCTACTTCGACAACGTCGGCGGTGACCACCTGGAGGCCGCGATCGGCGCGCTCGACGTGCACGGCCGCGCGGTGCTCTGCGGCGCGATCGCGCAGTACAACGACACCACCGCCCCGGCGGGCCCGCGCAACCTGGCGCAGGCGATCGGCAAGCGGCTGCGCCTGGAGGGCATGCTGGTGCGCGACCACGCCGCCCTGCAGCCGCAGTTCGTCGCCGAGGTCGGCGGCTGGCTGCGGGAGGGCAAGCTGCGCCACGAGGAGACCGTGGTGGACGGCTTCGAGAACACCGCGGAGGCCTTCCTGGACCTGCTGCGCGGTGCCAACACCGGCAAGATGGTGGTCCGCCTGGACGGCTGACGCCGGGTCAGTGGATCAACCGCCCCGCCGCCCTCCCGGGCGCGGGGCGGTTTGCGTACCGGGCGCAGGGGACCGGGCCGCACTACCGCATTCCGGTCGGATCCGAAAGTGCGTCATCCATCGTGCGGGGCGGCGCGGTACGGTGGTCCCGCCTCACGATGGGGCCGTTCGGGGGAGAGATCCCACCGAGGGGTGGACCTCGTTGGGGATTCGATTAGCATTGAGCGAAAGCCTGTCCGTTTTGCTCAATTTAGTGGCTTAATGTCGGCTAACGTGGGTAACTGTGGATCAACTACAGGCGCGAACGCGAGGCAGCTGGGGAAGGCGACCCTCGTCCACAGCCTGGAGGTCCCGGTGACGACACGTGGAGTCCTGTACGTCCACTCCGCGCCCCGCGCGCTGTGCCCGCACGTCGAGTGGGCCGTCGCGGGGGTGCTCGGTGTGCGGGTGAGTCTGGACTGGATCCGCCAGCCGGCCGCGCCCGGGCACTGGCGGGCCGAGCTCTCCTGGCAGGGGGAGCCCGGTACGGCCTCGAAGCTCGCCTCCGCGCTGCGCGGCTGGCAGTTGATGCGGTACGAAGTCACCAGTGAGCCCTGCGCCACCGCGGAGGGCGAGCGGTACAGCAGCACGCCCGCGCTCGGCATCTTCCATGCCGTCACGGGCATCCACGGCGACATCCTGATCCCCGAGGACCGGCTCCGCGCCGTCCTGCTGCGGGCCCGCAGCGAGGGGGCCGACCTGGAGGCGGAGATCTCCCGGCTGCTCGGCAAGCCCTGGGACGACGAACTGGAGCCCTTCCGCTACGCCGGCGAGGGCGCCCCGGTGCGCTGGCTGCACCAGGTGGTCTGAGCCCGGACCGCCCGGGCCCGGGCGGTCCGGTGCACGACGAAGGGGTCGCCGCTCGTCACGAGCGGCGACCCCTTCGTCATGGGCTCCGGAGCGGACCTCAGACGGTGCGGAAGGCCAGCACCACGTTGTGGCCGCCGAAGCCGAACGAGTTGTTCAGCGCCGCGATCCGGCCCTCGGGCAGCTTGCGCGGCTCGTCCCGGACGATGTCCGCGTCCACGTCGTCGTCCAGCTCGTCGACGTTGATGGTCGGCGGGGCGATCCGGTTGTACAGGGCCAGCACGGTGGCGACGGTCTCGATGCCGCCGGCGCCGCCCAGCAGGTGGCCGGTCATCGACTTGGTGGCCGAGACGGCGATGTGGTCGAGGTGCTCGCCGAGCTCCTTGCGCAGCGCCTTCAGCTCGGCCGTGTCGCCCTGCGGGGTCGAGGTGGCGTGCGCGTTGACGTGCACGATCTCGGCCTTGTCCAGCGGGTTGCGGTCGAACAGGTCGGCCAGCGCGCGGGCCACACCGGCACCGGTCGGCTCGGGCTGGGCGATGTGGTGGGCGTCCGAGGACAGGCCCTGGCCCACCGCCTCGCAGTAGATCCGGGCACCGCGCGCCTCGGCGTGCTCGACCGACTCCAGCACGACCACGCCCGCGCCCTCGCCGAGCACGAAGCCGTCGCGGCCCTTGTCGTACGGGCGCGAGGCGCGCTCGGGGTCGTCGTTGTTCTTGGACATCGCCATCATGTTGGCGAAGGCGGCGATCGGCAGCGGGTGGATCGCCGCCTCGGTGCCGCCGGCCACCACGACGTCGGCGCGGCCGGAGCGGATCATCTCGATCGCGTAGCCGATCGCCTCGGCGCCGGAGGCGCAGGCGGAGACGGGGGTGTGCACACCCGCGCGGGCGCCGACCTCCAGGCCGACGTTGGCCGCCGGGGAGTTGGGCATCAGCATCGGGACGGTGTGCGGGGAGACCTTGCGGGCGCCCTTGTCCTTCAGGACGTCGTACTGGTCGAGCAGGGTGGTGACACCGCCGATGCCCGAGGCGATCACGGCGCCCAGGCGTTCCGGCGCGAGCTTGGAGGAGTCGTCGGTGGCCGGGGTCTCGTAGCCGGCGTCGGCCCAGGCCTCGCGGGCCGCGATCAGCGCGAACTGCGCCGAGCGGTCCAGCCGGCGGGCCAGCGGACGGGGGAGGATCTCGCCCGGCTCGACCGCGGTGCGCGCGGCGATCCGGACGGGCAGCTCGGCGGCCCACTCCTCGGTCAGGGCAGCCACTCCGGAGCGCCCGGCGACCAGGTTCTCCCAGGTGGTGGCGGCGTCGCCGCCCAGCGGCGTGAAGGCGCCGATACCCGTGACGACCACGGTACGGTTTTCAGCGGTCACTGGATCTTCTTCTCTCACGTTTGTGCGGGGTTCGGCGGCGAGCCGTGGATGGCCCGGCCGGGCGCCCGGTGGGGCGGCCCGGCCGGCGTGTCGGCCGGCTGCGGGAGCCGGCCGACGTCAGGCGTCGAACGAGTCGAACGCTCAGGCGTTGGCGAGGATGTAGTCCACCGCGTCGCCGACGGTCTTCAGGTTCTTGACCTCGTCGTCCGGGATCTTCACGTCGAAGCGCTCCTCGGCGGCCACGACGACCTCGACCATGGACAGCGAGTCGACGTCCAGGTCGTCGGTGAAGGACTTGTCGACCTCGACGTCCTCGGTCGGGATGCCGGCGATCTCGTTGACGATCTCAGCGAGACCTTCCAGGACCTCGTCCTTGGTAGCCATACTGGCTGCTCCTCTTCGGTGTTGAATGCGGCCGCCCGGCGGACGGACGCAGGCTTGTGGATGGGTGAGGCGAAAGTTGCCTAGGGGAGCGTAACGACTGCTGCCGCGTAGACCAGACCCGCCCCGAACCCGATGATCAGCGCGAGGTCGCCGCTGCGGGCCTCGCCGCTCTCCAGCATGCGTTCCATCGCCAGTGGGATGGAGGCCGCGGAGGTGTTGCCGGTCTCGGTGATGTCGCGGGCGACGGGCACCGATTCGGGCAGCTTCAGCGCCTTGATCATGGCATCGGTGATGCGCATGTTGGCCTGGTGGGGGATGAACGCGCCGAGCTGGTCGGCGGTGATCCCGGCGGCGTCGAGCGCCTGCTGGGCCACCTTGGCCATCTCCCAGACCGCCCAGCGGAAGACCGACTGGCCCTCCATGCGCAGGGCCGGCCACTTGCCGCGACCGTCCTCGTGGGCCTCGCCGACGCCGTTGACGGCGTCCGCCTTGCCGAAGGCGGTGTCCCAGGCCTGGGTCTGCGAGATGACGTCCTTCTGGGAGCCGTCCGAGCCCCAGATGACCTTGCCGATGCCGGGCGTGTCGGACGGGCCGACGATCGCGGCGCCGGCGCCGTCACCGAAGATGAAGGCGGTCGAGCGGTCCGACTGGTCGGTCAGGTCGCTGAGCCGCTCCACGCCGATCACCAGCACGTACTCGGCGCTGCCGCCGCGGATCATGCCGTCGGCCAGGCCCAGACCGTAGCCGAAGCCGGCGCAGGCGGCCGAGATGTCGAAGGCCGGGGCGGTGCCGCAGCCCAGCCGCTCGGCGATCTCGGTGGCGATCGCGGGGGTCTGCTTGAGGTGCGAGACGGTCGCGACGATCACGCCGCCGATCTGGTCGGGGCTGATCCCGGCGTGCGCGATGGCCTTGCCGGCGGCTTGCACCGACATCTCGGCGACGGACTCCTCCGGGCCGGCCCAGCGGCGCTCGGCGATCCCGCTGCGGGTGCGGATCCACTCGTCCGAGGAGTCGATCCAGTTGAGGACCTCGGAGTTCGGGATCACCCGGACCGGGCGGTAGCCGCCGACACCGTGGATGCGCGAGTACAGGGCGCCGGTGACGGGCTTGATCTGGGGCTGGCTCATGCCTTGTTCTCCTGATCCTGACCGCCGTGCTCCGCGACGAGCTCACGGGCCTTGTCCAGATCGGCGGGGGTCTTGAGGGCAAGCGTCGCCACACCCTTGAGGTTGCGCTTGACCAGTCCGGTGAGGGTACCCGCGGGGGCGAGCTCGATGACGGCGGTCGCGCCCAGCTGCTGCAGGGTCTCCATGCAGAGGTCCCAGCGGACCGGGTTGGAGACCTGCGAGACCAGGCGGTTCAGCACCTCGGTGCCGTCGGTCACGACCTCGCCGTCCCGGTTGGACACGTAGGTGACCTTCGGGTCCGCGACGGCCAGCGTCGGGGCCAGCTTGGCCAGCCGCTCGACACCGGGCGCCATGTGCTCGGTGTGGAAGGCGCCGGCCACCTTGAGGCCGATCAGACGGGAGACGGGCGGCGGGTCGGCCTTCAGGGCCTCCAGCTGGGCCAGCGTGCCGGCCGCGACGATCTGACCGCCGCCGTTGTTGTTGGCCGGGGTCAGGCCGTGCTCCGCCAGCTTGGCGGCCACCACCTCCGGGTCGCCGCCGAGGACGGCGAGCATGCCGGTCTCGGTGGCGGCGGCGGCCTCGGCCATCGCCAGGCTGCGCTCACGGACGAAGGTCAGCGCGTCATGGGCGGACAGCACCCCGGCGCCGGCGGCGGCGGTGATCTCACCGACGCTGTGGCCGGCCACGGCGCCGACCAGCGCACGGGCGCGGTCCTCGTCCGGGAACAGCGCACGGGCGGTCACCAGGCCGGCCGCGACCAGCAGCGGCTGGGCGACGGCGGTGTCCTTGATCTCCTCGGCGGACGCCTCCGTACCGGCGTGCACCAGGTCGAGCCCGGCGACCTCCGACCAGCCGCGAAGGCGGTCGGTGACACCGTCGAGCTCCAGCCAGGGGCTGAGGAAACCGGGGGACTGGGCACCCTGTCCAGGGGCGACGATTACGAGCACGGTTCAACCCTCTCTCGCCAGGCGCCCGGGGGCGGGTAGGCGACGGTAACGAAGAAAAGCATCCGGGATTGTCAGTTCCCTACATCGGGGTCAACTCTGCTCCCCGGCCGCGGTGAGTCGGCCCAGCGCCAGTGCGATACGCAGCGTGAACGCCGAACGTACGTCGGAGGGAGCGTAGCCCGTGACGTCTGTCACACGTCGGAGCCGGTAGCGCACCGTGTTGGGGTGAACGAAGAGCATCCGGGCGGCTCCCTCCAGGGAGGAGGCCTGCTCCAGGTAGACACTCAAGGTCTCCAGCAGTGCCGAACCGGCCTCGTCGAGCGGTGTGTAGATCTCCTCCACCAGCTGACGGCGGGCCGCCTGGTCGCCGGCGAGCGCCCGCTCGGGCAGCAGGTCGTCGGCCAGGACCGGGCGCGGGGCGTCCGGCCAGGCGGCGCAGGCCCGCAGGCCGGCCGCGGCGGCGTGCGCCGAGCGGGTCGCCGACAGCAGGTCGGGCACGGTCGGGCCGACCACCACCGGGCCCGGCGCGAACTGGCCGATCAGCGCCCGGGCCGCGTGCACCGGCTCCTTCTCGCCGCCGACCACCACGACCAGGCGCTTGCCGAGCACCCCGGTCAGGACGTGCAGTTTGGCGTAGCGGGCGGCCCGGCGGATCGCCTCCACCACCAGCTCGCTGTCGCCGTCCGGGGCGCTGCCCATCACCACCCGGACCTGGCTCGGCTGGCCCCAGCCGAGCGCGGCGGCCCGCGAGAGCACCCCCTCGTCGGCGTCGCCGGAGAGCAGCGAGTTGACGACCAGTGCCTCCAGCCGGGCGTCCCAGGCCCCGCGCGCCTCGGCGGCCTGGGCGTACACCTGGGCGGTGGCGAAGGCGATCTCCCGGGCGTAGACCAGGACGGACTCGCGCATGTCCGCCTCGTCGCCGGGGGAGGCCACCTCCTCGATGGCCTCCTCCATCACCTCGATGGTGGTGCGGATGAGTTCGACGGTCTGGCGCAGCGTGATGGCCCGGGTCAGCTCGCGCGGAGCGGTGCCGAAGACGTCGGTGGAGATCGCCTGCGGGGCGTCCGGGTGGCGGTACCACTCGGTGAAGGCGGCGATGCCGGCCTGGGCGACCAGGCCGATCCAGGAGCGGTGCTCCGGCGGCATCCGCCGGTACCAGCCGAGCTGGTCGTCCATCCGCGCGATCGCGGCGGTGGCCAGTTTGCCCGAGGACTTCTCCAGTCGCTTGAGCGTCGCGGCCCGCCGTTCGGCCCGCTCGGCCGCGAGTCTGCGCTCCTGCGCGGTCAGGCGTGGCGCCGCCCGACCGGGCCGGTCCCGGCCGGAGCCGGGCGTCGGGCTCTTCCCGTTCTTGTCGGGCTTGGCGGTCGGATCGTTCTTGGAGTTCGCGGAGGCGGCTGGCACAAGGACAAGACTGCCTCACCGGAGTGACTGCTCGTGCACACCCCCCGGCGCAGCGCCGCGGTGGCAACCGTCACAGTCTCGCGCCGGCGGGGGCGCCTCCCGCTCGCAGGGTCGGCGCCGGAGCGTCGGCGCCGGGCCCGCAGTGCCCGGGAACGGGCCCTCGGCCGCGCTACCGTGGGGCCCGTGACCGACGCCCCCGCCCGCCCCCGCGCCGACCTGCGCCGCACCGCCGAGCGCTACCGCTCCACCCCGGCCGAGGGCATCGAGACCAGACACGCGTTCTCCTTCGCCGGTCACTACGACCCGAAGAACACCCACTTCGGCGCGCTGCTCGCCTGCAACGAGGAACTGCTCGCCCCCGGGGCGGGGTTCGACGAGCACAAGCACCGGGACACCGAGATCCTCACCTGGGTCCTGGAGGGCGCGCTGGCGCACCGGGACTCCCGGGGCCACAGCGGCGTGGTCCGCCCCGGCATGCTCCAGTACCTGGGCGCGGGCTCCGGCGTCAGCCACACCGAGCGCAACGTCGGCGGCGCCGGCGGGCCGGTCCGCTTCGTCCAGATGTGGCTCCAGCCGGACGTGTTCGACGTGCCCCCGGTGTACGGGCTGCGCCGGGTGGTACCGGCGGACGGCGGGTTGACGCTGCTCGCCTCCGGGCTGGAGCGGGACGCCGGGACGGACGCCCTGCGGCTGCGCCGCAGTGACGCCGCACTCTGGCTGGCCACCGCCGACCCCTGGCAGCCGCTGCCCCAACTCCCGCCCGCCGCTTGGCGGTACGCGCACCTGACGGACGGCTCGCTGGGCTACCGGACGGTGCCGGGGCCGCAGGGCGGCGGCCGCTCGATGGTGCCTGGCGACAGCGTCCGGATCACCGGCGAGGCCTTCGCCGACCCGACGGCCGGCGAGGACGGCGCCCGTCTGCTGCTCTGGGAGATGCACTCGCCGGTCTCGTACGGCTGAGGGCGGGCCCCGGCCGGGGCCCGCCCCCCGGGGCTCAGCCGCGCAGTTCGGCCAGGACGGCGTCGCCGAGGACGGGCCAGACCTCGGCGGCCCACGGCCCGAAGTCCCGGTCGGTGAGCGCGACGCAGGCCACCCCCGCCTCCGGGTCCACCCAGAGGAAGGTGCCGGACTGCCCGAAGTGGCCGAAGGTGGCCGGAGAGTTGGTGGTACCCGTCCAGTGCGGCGCCTTGCCGTCCCGGATCTCGAAGCCGAGGCCCCAGTCGTTCGGCCGGCGGTGGCCGAAGCCCGGCAGCACGCCGCTCGTTCCGGGGAAGGCGACCTCACGGGTGGCCGCGCGCAGGGTGGACGGGTCCAGCAGCTTGGGCGACTGCAGCTCGGCCGCGAACAGCGCGAGGTCCGCCACCGTGGAGAGGCCGCCGGCGCCGGCGGGCGACTTGTGCGCGGTGTTGATCAGTGTCGCGTGCATCCCGAGCGGCTCGAACACGGCCTCGGCGGCGTAACGGCCGAACTCGATGCCCGAGGCCTGCTGGAGGGTCTGCGCCAGCACGTCGAAGCCGGCGTTGGAGTAGAGCCGGCGGTTGCCCGGCTCGGCCATCACCCGGTGCTCGTCGAAGGCCAGGCCCGAGGTGTGGGCCAGCAGGTGGCGCACGGTCGAGCCGGCCGGCCCGGCCGGGTCGTCCAGCTCGAAGACGCCCTCCTCGACGGCGACCAGCACGGCGTACGAGGTGAGCAGCTTGGTCACCGACGCCAGCGGGAACAGGTGCTGCTGCGGGCCGTGCCCGCCCAGGACGGCGCCGTCCGCGCCCCGCACCACCGCCGCGGCGGCGTTGGGCACCGGCCAGGTCTCGATCATCCGCAAGCTCTCCATGGCGCCGACTCTAACGGGCGGCCGCGGCCGGGTGCCGGGAACACCCGGATGGCAGGCTTGCTTGGAGTGCACTCCAACTCACTAGCGTCGTCGTCACCGCTCACCACCGGGGGTACTGATCATGGCAACGCTCGCACCGATCCACGTCGACCTGCGGACCTGCTCCGATGTGTTCAACGCGCCGGTCGGCGAACCGGACCGGACCCCTCGGCACACCATCAGCGAGGTGGCGGCGGCCAGCGGACTGACCGCCCACACGCTGCGCTGGTACGAGCGGATCGGCCTGCTCGACCCGGTCGACCGCTCCGCCTCCGGCCAGCGCCGCTACCGCGACACCGATCTGCACCGGCTGGCCTTCCTCGGCCGGCTGCGGCTGACCGGCATGACGGTCGCCGACATGCTCCGGTACGTGGAGCTGGCCCGCCGGGGCGAGCGGACCCTGGAGGACCGGCGGGACCTGCTGCTCGCCCACCGCGAGGAGGTGCGGCAGCGGATCGCCGACCTGCACGCCACCCTCGCCGTCATCGACTACAAGATCGACCTGTACGCCGGGAAGATCGCCGACCGCACCGACCCGGCCGACCGCACCGACCCGGCCGACCGCACCGACCCGGCCGACCGCACCGACCCGGCGGACGGCGGCGACCCGGCGGACGGCCCGCAGAGAAGGAAGCAGAGCGCATGACTCTCCCCACCCTCCCGACCGTCCGGCTCGGCCAGGACGGACCGGTCGTCGGTGTCCAGGGCCTCGGCTGCATGGGCATGAGCGAGTTCTACGGCCCGACCGACACCGCCGAGGCGCTCGCCACCCTGGACGCCGCCCTGGCGGCCGGCGTCACCCTCCTCGACACCGCCGACCAGTACGGCGCCGGCCGCAACGAGGAGTTGATCGGCCCCTTCGTCCGCGCCCACCGGGACGAGCTGGTGCTCGCCACCAAGTTCGGCGTCGAGCGCCGGGCGGACGACCCGGCGTACCGGGGCGTCCGCAACGAACCGGCGTACATCCGCGCCGCGGCGGACGCCTCGCTGCGCCGGCTCGGGCTGGACGTGATCGACGTCTACTACATGCACCGGCGGAACCCGGCCGTGCCGATCGCCGAGTCGGTCGGCGCGATGGCCGAGCTGGTGGCGGCCGGCAAGGTGCGCCACCTCGGACTCTCCGAGGTGACCGGGGCCGAGCTGCGCGAGGCGCACGCGGTGCACCCGATCGCCGCCCTGCAGTCCGAGTGGTCGGTCTTCGCCCGGGACGTCGAGCGCTCCGCCGTCGCGGCCGCGGCCGAGCTGGGCGTCGCCTTCGTGCCGTACTCCCCGCTCGGACGCGGCTTCCTGACCGGCTCGTTCGCCGCGGCGGAGGAGCTGGCCGCGGACGACATCCGGCGGACCCAGCCGCGGTTCAGCGGCGCCAACGCGGTGGCCAACCGCGCGCTGGTCGAGCCGCTGCGGGAGATCGCGGCGGCCCGCGGGGCCACCGCCGCGCAGGTGGCGCTGGCCTGGGTGCACCAGCAGGCCGAGGTGCACGGCCTGACCGTGGTGCCGATCCCGGGGACCCGCCGGCGCGAGCGGCTCGCCGAGAACACGGCCGCCGCGACGCTGCGGCTCACCGCGGCGGAGCTGGCCGTGCTGGAGCCGCTCGCCGGCCGGGTGGCGGGTGACCGCTACCCGGACATGGCCTTCACCTCGGTCGGCCGCGAGCAGCCGGGCGGCGAGTAGCGGCGAACCGGCCGCTCGTCGCCGCGAACGGCCCCGAACGGCCACGAGCGGCCCGCCGGGAGGGGCGCCCGCCCCTCCCGGCGCCGGGAGGGGGTCAGACCTCGCGGCCCAGGAAGGCCGCCAGCCGGGTGTAGGCGTCGGCACCGGCCGGCGCGGGCCGCACCGCGCCGAACGGGACCGGACCGCCGCGGTACTCGGCCGGCAGCACGGCCTCGGCGATCGCCAGCGCGGTCAGCGCCAGCTGCTCGTCCAGGGCGAGGCCGCTGCCGAGCGCCCGCGCGATGTCCCAGGAGTGCGTGACCGCCTCCATCACGTAGCCGCCCAGCGCGGCCCGGCCGGGGACCTCGCCCCAGGGGGCGACGGCGGGGCGGTCCAGCTTGGCGTCGTCCGCCCAGGCGGCGACGGCCCGGGTGCGGGCCCGGTCGAGGGCGGCCGGCCAGGCGTCGTCGGCCAGTTCGCCGGTGGCCGCCACGACGTCCTCGGCCCGGCCGCCCTCGCCGATGTAGGCGAGCCGGTGCACGCCGCCGACCACGTGGCTGAGCAGCTGCCGCAGGTCGTACTCGGTGCACGGGGTGGGGCGTCCCAGCGCCTCCGGGGTCACCTCGGCGATCAGCTTCTCCAGCTGGCCGAGCGCGAGCAGGTACAGCGGGCGGGGGTCCTGGGTGGTGTCCATGCGGGATCGGCTCCATCGGTGCGAAGGGGGTTCGGCTCTCTGGAGGCAATCTCCCGGTAAAACCTGACAACCGGCGTCAGGTTTTCTGAAATCCTCGTCCCATGAAGGCCGACCGCCTGCTCTCGATCCTGCTGTTGCTCCAGACCCGCGGCCAGGTGTCCGCCACCGAACTGGCCGAGCGCCTGGAGGTGTCGGTCCGCACCATCTACCGCGACGTCGAGGCGCTCTCGTCGGCCGGCGTGCCGGTCTACACCGAGCGCGGCCGGCACGGCGGGATCGCCCTGCTGCCCGGCTACCGCACCGACGTCAGCGGTCTGACCGCCGACGAGGCCCGGGCCCTGTTCGTGCTCTCCGCCCAGGGCGCGCACAGCGACCTCGGGCTGGACGGCGCGCTCGGCTCGGCGCTGCGCAAGGTGATGGCCGCGCTGCCCGCCCCGCACCGCCCGGCCGCCGAGCGGATCAGCGAGCGGATCCTGGTGGACCCGGCCCGCTGGCTCCAGGCCGGCGCACCCGCCGGGCCGGACCTCGGTGAGCTGCAGTACGCCGTCTTCGCCGACCGCCGGCTGCGGCTGCGCTACCGGCACAGCGGCACACCGGCCCCGGTCGAGTACACCGTCGACCCGTACGGCCTGGTCAGCAAGGCCGCCGTCTGGTACCTGGTGGCCGATCTGCGCGGTGAGCCCCGGTTGTTCCGGGCCGACCGGGTGCTCGTGGCCGAGGCCACCGAGGAGCCGGTGCGCCGCCGTCCGGGGCTGGGCCTGGGCGAGGTGTGGGCGGTGCTGCGCGAACAGGTGGAGCGGCTGCCGAAGGAGGTGCCGGTGAAGGTCCGGGTGCGGCGCGGGCGGCTGGACCTGTTCGTCCGGATCCACGGCGGCCGGCTCACGGCGCCGCCGCCCGAGTCGGGCGCCGGGGCCCCGGACGAGTGGGTCGAGCTCGCGATGGGCTTCCAGGCCCTGCCGGCCGTCCGCGCGCTGCTCTCCTTCGGGCCGGACGCCGAGGTGCTCTCGCCGCCGGCCGCCCGGCGGGAGCTGGCCCGGGCCGCCGCCGAAGCCGTCCGGCTCTACCAGGACCAGCCGCACTGACCCGCCCCGGGCTCAGGCCTCGGGAACGGGCCGGACCACGTCCTCGTAGTGGCCGAGCGAGATGGCCGCGAAGTTGTGCAGGCTGTCGGTGCCCTCGGTGAAGTAGCCGTTGTGGCCGGAGGAGCGGGCCGAGGAGATCTGCTCGGCGCCGAACTCGGCCGAGGTCGGGTCGGCGCCGTGGCCGAGCCCGCCCACCTCCAGGTACGGCACGTTGCCGATCCAGTCGCTGCCGTTGCGGGTGGCCCAGACGTGCACGCCGGTGCCCAGCTCGGCGGTGCTCTGCACGCCCATGCCGGGGCTGCCGAACACCATCAGGTCGGTGACTCCGGAGGTGTCGGACGGCGAGGCGGCCGCCCGGGGGATCTCGGGGGCCGCGCTGCCGCAGACCACCGAGCCGTAGGAGTGGCAGAGCAGCGACGGCGGCGCGTCCGGCCGGGTGGTCTCCTTGAGCCCGGCGAGCAGCCGCTCCAGCCGGGGCGCGCCGACGTCGGCGAGCCGGGAGGTGACGGCGTCCGGGCCGAGGCCGGAGGGCGTGACGTAGCCGGTCCAGGCGATCACCGCGGTACGGGTACCGGGCGACTGCCGCCGCTCCTCGGCGTACAGCGCGCGGGCCATCCCGGCGGGGGAGCGCAGCGGCTCGGCCGCCTGGTCGAAGTGGCCGAGGTCGGCGTCGGAGCCGGGCACCACGACGGAGATCCGGTCGGCGTCCGCGAGGTCGCCCCAGACCTCGGAGACCAGGCCGCGGCCGCGCGGGTCGAAGGCCAGCACCTGGCGCTCGGGGGCCAGCAGGTGCTCGACGTCGTTGGCGCGGGAGACGGCGAGCGCGCGCAGCTCGGAGTCGAGGTCGCGGTCGGCGGCGCGGGCCCGGGCGCGGTCCCGCTCGGCGGCGAGGGCGATCCGGTTGGCGCGGTAGCGCAGCTCGACCGGGGCTCCGTCGAAGTTGCCGACCACCAGCGGGTAGTCCTGGATCAGCCGGTCCAGCTCGGTGGGCGCCAGCGAGGCGAAGAACTCCGCGGCGGCGGCCGGCGAGGTGACGGCCGGGTCGGGCAGGGAGCGGCCGAAGGAGTGGTCCTCCACCCAGGCGGCGCTGCCGGCCGGGGGCGTGGAGATCGCCAGCTGCTCGGTGGAGGCGGCGGCCTGGGCCGCGGCGGCGCCGGCATCGGCGAGCACGGCGCACCCCGCGAAGGCACCGATCAGTACACGCTTCCACCGCCGACGGCGCATCGCGTCAACTCCCTAGGGGCCCGTGACCGTTCTGCGGGCGGGGCCCGGAGGGTGGTACGACTGCCAACTTCCCTGGGTAAGCGTAGGGGTCGTGGCGCGGTGTCGGGCCCGCTCAAACTGTGGGATGGATCACATGAACCTCCGGTGTCCTTTCGGCGTCACCGGGCCTGCGTCGCGTCGAACTCCCTGACCATGCGCTTCGGTGCGGTGCGCCGCCAGGCCTCGGTCAGCAGCTCCCGCAGCTCCTCCCGGTCGACCAGGTCGAGCCGGACGCCCACCCAGCCGTGCCGCCCGACGTACTGGGGGTACGAGAACACCTCGGGCGCGCCGGCGAGCAGCTCGGTCTGGTCCTCGTGGGAGGCCTTGACGCTGACGCTCGTGCCGTCCGGCGAGCCCATCGCGAAGATCTTCGTGCGGACCCGCAGGGTCTCGATCTCCCAGGTGGGCTGTTGCACGGCCTCGGGCAGGGCGAGTGCCATCGCGCGGAACTCATCGAACGTCACCATGGCGGCAGCGTAGGGCAGGGGACCGACACCGCGCTCCCGGCGCGCGTCGCGGACCGGGAGCGCGGGTGCCCGGCTCAGGCCAGGGAGTTCCAGGCGCTGCAGGAGCGGTCGTCGGCGAGCTTGCGGTCCGGGTGGCCGCTGCCGTCGGCCACCGAGATCCGGCGGTAGTTCTCGCCGTGGAACACCCAGTACTCGCTCTTGCCGCCGACCCGCTGGCAGTCGGGCACCGGCAGGAAGCAGTCCACCTTGGTGATGCCGCCCAGCGAACCCCACTGGGAGAGTTCACGGTCGGTGCGCTCGCAGACGTCGGTGTGCGCGGCGCCGTCCGCCACCGAGATCAGCCGGTACTGCTGGCGGCCGCCGGTGCTGTGGAACGCCCAGTACCAGCTCTTGCCGCCGACCCGCTGCTGGTCGGGCACCGGGAGGAAGCAGTCCATCCGGCCGACGCCGCTGAGCGAGCCCCAGGCCGAGAGGTCGCGGTCCGGGCGCTCGACGGCGTTGGTGTGGCTCCCGCCGCCGCAGGTGATCGAGACGGCCCGGTACTGCTGGCGGCCGCCGGTGCTGTGGAACACCCAGTACCAGCTCTTGCCGGACGGGTTCTGCAGGTCGGGCATCGGCAGCACGCAGTCGATCCGCGCGATGCCCTGCAGACAGGGCCAGCCGGTCAGCGCAGTGTCGCGCTCCACCGAGCGGTCGGTGTGCGAGGCGCCGTCCTCGACCGAGATCCGGCGGCACTGATCGCCGTGGAACGCCCAGTACTGGCTCTGCCCGCCCTTGCGCCACTGGTCCGGGACGGCCACGAAGTCGTCGCACGGGTAGCCCTTGCCCGTCTGCGGGGAGACCTGGCCGCCCTGCTGGCCCTGCGACTGGCCGGTGAGCCGCCCGTCGGCGAGCGCCTTGAGGGTGCTGATGGACGGCGCGAAGGCGTAGACCGAGCCCTGGGTCTGCACGAACTGCTGGAAGTTCAGCGGGGTGTGCTTGATCGCGCCGTCCGGGCCGCGGCTCTCGAAGTCGACGTCGTCGGCCTCGGTGATCACCGGGTCCTTGCCGGGCACCGGGTTGCGGCCGGGCGGGAAGTCCGGCTGGTCGATCCAGTCGGCCTGGATGAACTCGAACTGTCGTGCGATGTCGGCCTGGTAGCAGACGAAGAGCAGGCCGCGCGGGTCGTCCGGACCGCCGGGGCCCTCGGAGGCCGGGTCGAACGGGTGCCCGTAGGGCGCGCCGCGCCGCATGATCCGCCGGCCGTCGAGCTCCTTGGCGTCGAACGGAGGCCGGCTGGGGTTGGGGGCCTGCAGCCCGGCCCGCGGGCTGGACTTGCGCAGGTGCGAGAAGAGCGGGGTGACCAGGCCCTCCAGGTCGTCCCGGAAGTCGAAGTCGTTGTCCGACGAGGCCTTCGGGTCGTTCGGGACGTCGCGGTCCTGGTGCTTGCAGACCGGCGCGCCGGAGCGCCAGCGGCCGACCAGCCGGGCGGCCAGCCACTCGGCGGTGGCGGTCTCCGGGACGGCCTTGGCCTGCTTGAGCTCCTTGAGCTTGACCGAGACCTGCGACCACCAGCCCGGGACGTCCTGGGAGAGCCGGCGGACGACCTGGAAGGAGCCGTTGCGGGCCCACGCGGGGAAGTCGGTGAAGCTGCCGGGGGCGGGCTGCTCGCCGACGACGAACTCCCCGGCGGGGATGATCCGGGTGCCCGGGTGGCCCTCGACCTCCTCCTCGTTGCCCGCGCTGGGCTGGTCGAAGAAGCGGATGCCGGGTTCGCTGATGCCGTCCTTGAAGCCGAAGTGCTCCTTGCCGCGGCGGCTGCCGAGCAGGGTCTTCGCGTTCTGCTGGAAGATGATGACGATCTTGGCCTCGGCGGCCGCCTCGCGCTGGGCGGTGACGGCGGCGGCGAGGTCCTGCTCGGTGTCCGAGGCGATCGTCAGCACGGCGTGCACCGGCTGGTTCTTGCCGTTGCCGAAGAGCCAGTTCTCCGGGGAGTTGTCACCGGTGTCGCCGAGCGCGCCGGCCCGCTTGGCCGAGCCCTCCTTGAACGCCTCCAGGCCGCTGCCGACCGGCGGGGCCTGCTCGAACGGGTCGGTGGCGGAGAGCTGGCGCATGCCCTCGTAGGTGAGGCTGAGCCCCAGCCAGGTGGCCTTGAGGGTCTTGGGGTCGTCGCCGCCCGAGGACCTGCGGGCCTCGCTGAACGCCGCGTTGAACTCGGCGACCTGGCGGGTGGTGGCGATCTGCGGGGCGAGCCGGCGCAGCCAGTCGCGGGCCCTGGCGGCGTCCTCGAACTTCAGGAACAGCAGGGTGACGTTGTCCTTCTTGAAGCCGGCGACGACGTCGCCCTGGATCTCGTCGCTCTGGCGCAGTCTCAGATCCGTTGCCATGGGATTCCTCCGTGGGATGGGTGGGGGAGGCCGGGATCAGGCCGAGGAGCTGAGCTGCACCCACTGCGCGACGCTGGGCACGCCCTGGTCGTTGAGCAGGAAGAGCATGTACCAGCCGGGGGGCGCGGCCTTGGCGTCCGGCGGCGCCTGGAACTCCAACCGGTTGCCGGCCCGGCTGCTGAGCCGCAGCTCGATGTGGCGCTGGCTGGTGTTGACCGAGTGGGTCGCGGTGGTCGGCGCCAGCAGGACGGCCTTGGCCGCGCGCTCCGGGGTCGACGTGGTGATCAGGAACTTCTTGTCGTAGCCGACCGGTGTGGTCGGGGCCCGGTCGAGCGAGGGCCGGTTGCTCTGGTGCAGGTAGGCCGGCTCGTAGATCTCGATGGTGCCGTTCATGGTGACCGGGCCCGTGGTGCCGGGGATGCCGCTCACCGTGCCGTTGATGTCCGGGTTGTTGGCGATCTGCTGGAGCTCGTCGCCGGTCACCATGACGCGTCCGTCCGGCAGGACCACCGCGTTGGAGTGGTAGCCGCGCGGCAGCCGCTGGACGGGGCCGAGCTTCCAGTTGCCCTGGGCGTCGCGCAGCTCGATCTGGCGGTACTTGAGGTCGGCGTTCGGGTTGTAGGGGCCGTTGCCGTAGTCGCGGATGTCGTACGCGCCGTTGACGGTCAGCAGCTTGCCGTCGGGCAGCAGGATGGTGTCGTCCTGGGTGCGGCCGAACGCGCGCGACTTCTCGGCGGTCCAACTGCCGTTGGAGAAGCGCAGGGTGCTCGGGTTGTCCCGGTCGCCGCCGAGGACCAGCGCGGAGTCCGGGCCGTTCGGGCCGCTCGGCAGCATGACGGCCGAGCCGTAGTTGCGCTTGCGGCCGTCCGGGCGGGCCGCCAGGTCGCTGCGGGACTCGGCCACCGGGTCGAACTTCCACTGCTCGTTGGCCTGGCGGCCGAAGCCGTAGACGTTGCCGTCGTTGAGCGAGAACAGGTGCGGGTAGTCCAGGGTGAACGGGGCGTCCGCCTTGAACCGGTCCACCGGGGTGTTCTTCGGGATCTCGGTCTTGAGCGAGGGCACCGGGTAGCCCTTGGCGGGGAAGCGCTCGACCACCGGGGTCGGGGTGCCCCAGCCCAGCTCGGACTGGCCGGACATGATCAGCTGTCGGCCGTCGGCGCCGGTCACCACGGACGGGTACCAGCGGCCCACCGACATGTCCGGGTTCTTGGTCCAGGTCTCGGTCCACGGGTCGAAGATCAGCGAGAGCTTGGCGCCGGTGCCGCCGTTGCCGCCCAGGTTGCCGCCGAAGACGCCGAGCATGCCGTTGGGCAGGAACGAGTGGCCGGCGCAGAAGAACGGGGCGGGGCGGGGCTCGTTCAGCCCGTCCGGCATGTCGACGATCGGCGGGGTGACCTGCTTGAAGGCGTCCTTGCCGTAGCCCTTCGCCGGGTCCCAGAGGAAGGCCCGGCCGGCGTTCTCCTTGCCGATGGTCTGGGTCGGCGCGGGCTCCTTCTCCGGGTTGGTCTCGATCCGCTCGAACGAGAACACCAGCACCTTGCCGGTCGGCAGCAGTGCGATGTGGTCGCCGAAGTCGGGTGAGGGGAAGTACTGGTCGAACGCGCCGAAGACCTTCGGGTCGAAACCGGCGTTGGTGCTGGTCTGGGAGTCCGTCAACGCCTTGAGCCGGTTGGTTCGGGTGGTCTGCGGGTAGTCGCCGACGCCGCGGACGGCCGCCCGCATGCGGGCGTGCTCCTCGGCGTGCTCCTGGCCGAGCGCCGCGACCTCGTCGTCCCGCATCTCGGCCAGCACCCGGGGCGAGGTGACGTGCGGGGCCGGGTCGTCGTGGGCTCCGCCGTGGGCGAGGACCAGGGCGAGGGCCGGGGTGGCGGCGGTCAGGACGGTGCCGGTGGTCAGCGCGCAGACGACGGCGGTGGCGAGGACGGACAGCCGGCGGCGGGCCCGCGGCCGCCGCTGCGGTCGCGGTGGGGACAGGGACATGGGACTCCTCGGAAGGGGATGTCGGGAGAGGGGCCGGCGAAAGCGCGGGCGGCCCGGCCGTGGGCGGGCGCGGACGCACCGACAGTTGCCGACGGTCACAGGACATCACAGTGCGTGGTGGTTCGCATGCGGATGCACCGCTTCGGAGGGCGCGTGTCGCCGCCAGGCGGGGGGCGTGTGCCCAAGCGGCTCACGCCCCGTCAGTTCCCCTGGGCGCTCCCGGCTCAGACCACGCCCAGCGCGTACGCGGCGAACAGTGCCGCACCGGCGCCGGCCACCGCCTTCCAGGTGCGGGAGAACGCCGTCCAGGGACCGTCGAACCGGCGGGTGAACCACCCGATCGCGACCAGGACAGCGCCGAACAGCGGAAGCAGCGCCACCCGGGCGGCCACCCAGGCCGCCGAGTCGGGTGCGCCGGTCAGACCGGGCACGGTGCCGAAGGCGGCCGCGCCGGGCACCGCGACGGCCAGCATCGCGCTCTGGTGCCAGCAGAAGATCGTCATCGCCGAGAGGTTGACCGCCACCACCGGCAGCCAGAGCAGCGGGCGCCGCAGCAGCCGGCCGAGCCGCTCGCGCAGCAGCACCGCGGCGCCGCACTGCACCGCCGCCAGGGCCAGGACCAGCAGGGACGGCGGGTGCGAGTTGGTCCGCCCGGCACCGGGCACGCCGACCATGCTGGCCGGGTAGTGGAAGACCAGCAGCAGCACGGCGAACAGCGCCCCGCCGCCGAACAGCAGCAGTCGCGCGGCCGGGCGGCCGAGCCGGTCGCGGGCCCAGAGCACGCCCAGCTGGTAGCCGAAGAGCCAGCCCGGCAGGATGTTCAGCAGCCCGACCCAGGACGGTACCGCCTCCGCCCACGGGCCGTACCGCAGCAGGTCGACCACGGCGACCACGGCCGCCAGGACGCCCGCCGACCAGCCGCGCAGCCGCCGGGCGGCCGCCACGCAGAGCGGGGTCAGCGCGGTCAGCCCCAGGTAGACGGCGATGTACCAGAGCGGCTGCACCACCAGCACCGAGCCGGTCCGCACGGTGTCGCCCGGGACGCCGATCCGGCCCAGCACCGGGACCAGCAGCGCCCAGACGGCCGTCACCCCGAGGACCGGTCGCAGCAGCCGCACCGAGCGGCCGCGCAGCCAGCCGACGTAGCCGACCCCGCGGGCCCGGGCCCGCTCCAGCGAGCGGACCGAGGAGTGGCCGCCGACCAGGAAGAACACCCCGAGCATCTGGAGCACCCAGCTGACCGGCGCGAAGAAGCCGAGCGAACCGAGCGGGCTGGCGTTGTGCAGCGCGCCGTCGGCGGAGAGGGTGAAGCCGCCGAGCAGCCAGTGGCCGACGGGGACGGCGAGCAGGGCGAGGGCGCGCAGCCCGTCCAGGGCGCGGTCGCGGGTCTCGGGGGTACGGGCGTCGACCTGGTGCGCGGCGCGGCGCAGGGCGGTCAGCGGATGGGCCATGGCGTTGCTCCTCGGGAGGTGGCGGGCGGGGCGGTGGTTCGGTGGCCGGGGGCGGGGCGGGGGTTCGACGGCCGGCGCGGGGCCGGGCGCGGACCGGGCCTCAGCGGCCGAGCGCGAGGGCGGCGAAGGCCGCCAGGGAGGCGGTGCCGGGGGCGAAGTAGCCGGTGTGGCCGTGGGATCCGGTGGCGGGCAGCGGGCGGGCGCCGAAACCGGGGTCGGTCGGGTCGGCGCCGTGGCCGAGACCGAGGAGCGAGACGTTGGGCACGTTGCCGATCCAGTCGGAGCCGTTGCGCTCGGTGGCCCAGAGCGGCACCCGGGGGTCGAGGTCGGCGGCCGAGCCGACGCCCATGCCGGGGGAGCCGAGCACCACCAGGCCGGCGGCCTGCTCGGGACCGGGGCGGGCCAGGCCGCAGACCACCGAGCCGTAGCTGTGGCAGAACACCGTGGCGGGCGCCGCCGGCCGGGTGGTGACGGCGAGTCCGTCCAGCAGCCGGGTGAGCCGCCGCGCGCCGGCCCGGGCGAGGGTCTCGGTGGCGGCGTCCGGGCCGAGGCCGACCGGGGTGGTGTAGCCGGCCCAGGCGATCACGGCGCTCTGCCGGCCGGTGGCCTCGTACAGTGCGCGGGCCATCCCGGTCGGGGTGCCGTACGGGTCGGTGGGCCGGTCGAAGCTCAGCAGGTCGATGTCCGAGCCGGGGACGACGACCGCCGTCCGGCCGGCGGCGGTCAGGTCGCCGTGGACCTCGGCGACCAGGCCGCGGCCGCGCGGGTCGAAGGCGAGGATCTGCCGTCCGTCGTCCAGCAGGGTGCGGTAGCGCTCGGCGCGCCCGCCGGCGGCGGCGTGGTCCCGCGGGGTGAGCGCCGGGTCGGTGGCGCGGGCGAGTTCGCGCCCGCGCTCCTCGGCCAGGGCCAGCGCGTTGGCCCGGTAGCGGAGGCGGACGGGGGCGCCGTCGAGGTTGCCGACCACCAGCGGGTGGCGGACGGCCAGCGCGTCCCGGCGGGCGGGCGGCAGCTGCTCGAAGAAGGCGGCCACCTCGGCGGGGGAGGCGGTGGCCGGGTCGGGCAGCCGGAGGCCGAGCGTGGTGTCGGCGACCCAGGCGGCGGTGCCGGGCGGCGGGCCGGTGATCGCGCGCTGGGTGTCGGCGGCCCAGCCGCCGGCGCCCAGGACGGCGGCCAGCGCCATCGTGGCGGCGGCGGCCACGCGGGCGAAGCGCCGGGGCCTGTGGTCGGTGCGAGGCTGCCGCATGTCCGTGTTCTCCCTTGTCCGTCGGGTGTCGACGGAGAGGAAGGTAGAAATGCGGCGGCCCCGCGGACGTCACACCGCGGGGCCAACTCCCGGGTGCTACCCGGGTATCAGGAGGGGGTCGTGGTCGGACCGGTGTGACACCGGCCGCCGGGGCGGTCACTGACCGGGCGTCACCAGGCCGGACTCGTAGGCCAGGACCACCGCCTGGGCGCGGTCGCGCAGGTCGAGTTTGGCGAGGATCCGGCCGATGTGGGTCTTGACGGTCTGTTCGGCGAGGACCAGCCCGGCGGCGATCTCCTGGTTGGACAGGCCCCGGGCGATCAGTTCCAGCACCTCGGTCTCCCGCGGGGTCAGGCCGTTCAGCCGCAGCTTGGGGTCGCGGCGCCGGACCGGCCTGGTCCGGGCGAAGTCCTCGATCAGCCGCCGGGTCACCGAGGGGGCGAGCAGCGCCTCACCGGCGGCGACCACCCGCACGGCGGCGATCAGATCGGCCGGCGGCGCGTCCTTGAGCAGGAAGCCGCTGGCCCCGGCCCGCAGCGCCTCGTACACGTAGTCGTCCACGTCGAAGGTGGTCAGCATCAGCACCTTGGGGCGGTGGGCGCCGGGGACGGCCGGGTCGAGCAGCCGGCGGGCCGCCTCCAGGCCGTCCATGCCGGGCATCCGGACGTCCATCAGGACGACGTCCGGGTGGGTGCGGCCGCAGACCTCCAGGGCCTGCGCGCCGTCCGCCGCGTCGCCCACCACGTCGATGTCGCTCTGGACGCCGAGCAGGGCGGCGAAGCCCGCCCGCACCATCGCCTGGTCGTCGACGATGATCACGCGGATGGTCATGCGGTGGTCTCCCGGGGGGTGTCGATCGGCAGGACGGCGGCCACCTTGAAGCCGCCGTCGGGCAGCGGGCCGGTGTCCAGCTTCCCATCCAGCAGCCGGACGCGTTCCCGCATCCCCACCAGCCCGTGGCCGGTGCCCTCGGCGGCGGCCTCCAGCGACTCGGTGCGCGCCGGCGGGGCGCCGTTCACCACGGTGACCAGCAGGGCCGGGCCGTCGACGGTCAGGGACACCCAGGCCTCGGCGCCGGGCGCGTGCCGGACGACATTGGCCAGCGCCTCCTGGACGATCCGGTAGACGGAGAGGTCGACGGCCTGCGGCAGGGCGGCGGCCAGCTCCGGCGGGACGGCGAGCTCGGCCGGCACCCCGGCCCGGCCGACCGTCTCGACCAGCTGGGCCAGCTGCCCGATCCCGGGCTGCGGCGCCTTCTCGGCGCCGGAGTCCTCGCTGCGCAGCACGCCCAGCAGCCGCCGCATCTCGGACAGCGAGTCGCGGGCGGTGCCGGCGATGGCGGTGAACTCCTCGGCCGCCTCGGCGGGCACGCCGGTGATCCGGTACGGGGCGCTGGCCGCCTGGACGGCGATCACGGACATGTGGTGGGCGACCACGTCGTGCAGCTCGCGGGCGATCCGGGCGCGCTCCTCCAGCAGGGTGCGGCGCTCGCGCTCGGCCTCGCTGATGTGCTCCTGCTCGGCGAGCAGCCGCTGGGCCTCGGCCCGCTCCCGCAGGGCGCCGCCGAGCACCAGGACGGCGCCCGTCAGCGCCACCGCCAGCACGCTGTTGTCGCTGCCGAGGCCGCTGCCGACGCCGAGCAGCGACAGCGTGAGGCTGGCGGCGCCGGTGGCCAGCCAGACCGAGAGCAGGGTGCTCCGCCGCTCGCGGAGCGCGAGCGGCAGCATCAGCAGCAGGTAGCCGAGCAGGCCGGTGGCCGGCCACGGCCAGGCGGAGGAGGTGTCCCGGCCGGTGGTGAGGATCAGCAGGGAGGTCAGCAGGTCGGCGGCGCCGATCATCCACCAGGCGGGCAGCGGGCGGCTCACGGCGAGCAGCAGCGGCACGGTCTGGGCGACGGCGAGGGCTGCGGCGAGGCCGACGTTGAGCCCGTAGTCGTGTGCCAGGACGTTGATCCCGCTGGGCAGCAGGGAGGACACCGCCGACAGCGCGAGGACGTACGGCAGCCAGCGGACCCAGCGGCTGCCGGCGTGGGCCAGCAGCGGGGTGTGGTCGGCGGACGGGCGGGCGAGCGGGGCGAGCAGACCGGGCAGCAGGCCGCCCCGGGTCGGCCCGGTGGGCGGATCGATCATTCCGTCAGCCTAGGGCGGCCCGCACCGCCGGGCGTCGGACCGGGGGCGGGGCTTCGCCGTAGTACTCCGGTATGACGCGGCGCGCCCGGGGCTTGCCCTAGTGCCGCCAGTCGCCGGCCAGGGCCGGGCCGAGCTGGTCGAAGTGACGGGTGATCAGCGCGATCATGTCCTCCGGTCCGGACTCCTCGCACTCCGCGCTCCAGGACAGGTGGGCCGCGCGCAGCACGCTGCCGAAGACCGCGGCCATCACGGCGGGGCGCAGGTCCTCGGCCGGGTCGAGGCCCTCGCGGGCCGCGAGCACCTGGACCACCACCCGCTCCTGCTCGGTGACCCGGCGCAGGTGGGCGGCGAGCAGCGTGGGGGTGTCCTCGATCATCCGCATCAGTTCCAGCGCGCTGGTCACCGAGCCCGGTCCGGACCGGTGCCGGGAGGCGAGCTCGCGCCAGGACTCGACGATCGCGGCGCGCAGGGCCACCAGCGGGTTCTCCCCGGCGGGTCGGGCCCGCAGCCGGTCGATGAAGTAGTCCTCGGCCTCGGCCATGACGGCGAGGGCGACCTCGTCCTTGTTGGCGAAGTAGCGGAAGAAGGTGCGCTGCGAGACGTCGACGGCGGCGGCGATCTCGTCCACCGTCGTCGAGGCGAACCCCTGGCTGAAGAAGAGCCGGTGGGCCGCCTCGATCAGGGCGTCCCGGGTCTGTTGCTTCTTGCGCTCGCGCAGGCCGGGGCCGGCCCCCTCGGCCGGGCGACCGGCCGGGGCGGTGGCGAGGGGCGAGCGCTGAGCGGCCATGGCGGGGCCTTCCGGACGGCGATGCGGGGGGTGGTGCTGGTGCACAACTCTAGCTGGCTGACAAATGTCAGCCTCCGCAACACGGCAGAGTTTGCCAGATGTCAGTGACTGTCATAATCTGCGGAGCGTGGCGCCCCCAGGCCGGGTAACTCGTGGGGACGGGTGGGCCCGGGGCGCCACGACCACGTCTGTTCGCTGCCATGCCCCCGGAGGGCCCCAGATGAGCCAGTCCGTCGTCAAGATCACCAAGGCGGACGATCCGCCGCAGCCCGAGCCGTCGTCCGGGAGCGGTCTGAAGGGGCACCCCTGGCTGACCCTGCTGACCGTCGCCGTCGGCGTCATGATGGTCGCGCTGGACGGCACGATCGTCGCGATCGCGAACCCCGTCATCCAGGCCGACCTCAAGGCCGCGCCCTCCGAGATCCAGTGGGTGACCAGCGGTTACCTGCTCGCCCTCGCGGTCTTCCTGATCACCGCGGGCAAGATCGGCGACCGCTTCGGCCACAAGCGGACCTTCCTGGTCGGCGCCGCCGGCTTCGCCGCCACCTCGGCCGCGATCGCCTTCGCGGGCAACATCCAGACGGTGATCGCCTTCCGCGTGCTGCAGGGCCTGTTCGGCGCGCTGCTCCAGCCGGCCGCGCTCGGCCTGCTGCGCGGGGCGTTCCCGGTCGAGAAGCTCAACATGGCGATCGGCATCTGGGGCGGGGTGATCGGCGCGTCCTCGGCGGCCGGTCCGATCGTCGGCGGCCTGCTGGTCGAGCACGTCAGCTGGCAGTCGGTGTTCTTCATCAACATCCCGGTCGGCCTGCTGACGCTGGCCCTCGGCCTCTGGATCCTGCGCGACGTCCGGGCCGAGAAGGCGGCCAAGTCCTTCGACGCCCCCGGCATCGTGCTGCTCTCGCTGGCGATGTTCGCGCTGGTCTTCGGCATCATCAAGGCGCCCGAGTGGGGCTGGGGCGACGTCTCCACCCTGCTCTTCCTGGGCGGCGCGCTGGTCCTGATGACGGCCTTCGCGCTCTGGCAGCGGGTTGCCCGGGAGCCGCTGATCCCGCTCAGCCTGTTCCGCTCCGTCCCGCTGTCGGCCGCCACCCTGCTGATGGTGCTGATGGCCTTCTCGTTCTTCGGCGCGATCTTCTTCGTGACCTTCTACCTGCAGAACGTCCACGGGATGTCGCCGGTCGAGGCCGGCGTCCACCTGCTGCCGATGACCGGCATGATGATCGTCGGCTCGCCGGTGGCGGGTCTGGCCATCGGCCGGCTCGGCCCGCGGATCCCGATCGTGGCCGGCATGCTGATCACCACCGTGGCGATGTTCGGGATGTCCACCCTGGACGAGGGCTCCGGCGCCGGGGTGATGTCGCTCTGGTTCGTGCTGATGGGCCTGGGCATGAGCCCGGTCATGGTCGGCGCCACCGAGGTGATCGTCGGCAACGCGCCGATGGAGCTCTCCGGGGTGGCCGGCGGTCTGCAGCAGGCCGCGATGCAGGTCGGCGGCAGCCTGGGCACCGCCGCGCTGGGCGCGCTGATGGCCGCCAGGGTCGGCGACGTGCTGCCCGGCAAGTGGGCCGACGCCGGCCTGCCGCCGGTCCAGGGCGCCGAGGCCGAGGGCCTCAAGCAGGCGGCCCAGCTCGGCTTCGCCCCGCCCGCCCCGGCCGGTACCCCGGGAGAGGTGGTCGACGCGATGGCCGGCGCCGTCCACCAGTCCTTCCTCAGCGGTATGTCGCTCGCCTTCGCGGTGGCCTCCGTGGTGGCCTTCGCGGCCGCCCTGCTCGGGCTGCTGGCCCGCCGCGGCAGCGCCGAGGCCGGCCCGGCCGTCCACATCTGACGCCCCCCGCACCTGACGGCCCCCGCCCGGGCCCCCGGCCGCCGGCGGCCCCGGACTCCACCGAGTCCGGGGCCGCCGGCGTCCGCGCGTCAGCCGGCCGTGCGGCGCAGCTCCACCAGCGGGACGACGCGGCCGGCCCGGGCCCGGAAGGCGGCGAACGACGGCTGGGCGGCGATCTGGGCCGCCCAGAGGGCCTCGTACCGCTCCTCGTCGGCCACCGCGGCGGCCAGCGCCGGGTAGCGCTCGGCACCGAGTTCGACGGTGACCTCGGGTCGGGCGGCCAGGTTGCGGTACCAGTCGGGGTCGGCCGGGGCGCCGCCGTTCGAGGCGAAGACCACGGTGCGGCCGCCCTCCGTCAGGTGGACCAGCGGGGTGGTGCGCGGCTCGCCGCTGCGCCGGCCCCAGGTGGTGAGCAGCAGCAGCGGGGTGCCCGCGAAGGAGCCGCCGACCGCGCCGGCCGAGGCCCGGAACTCGGTGATCACACCGCGGTTGTACGCGTTGCCGCCGGCGGCGGGCTCGGGGTGGACGGCGTTCATGGGAGACCCTCCTGGGGTGGTCCGGTTCGTCTGGGAACGACCCTAGGAGCTCACACCTGTGTGAGGTTCAAGAGTGTGTGACGGAGGTCACACCCGGGCTCGGTGGCCGGGGACGGCGAAGGGCCGGACCCCCACGAGGGAGGTCCGGCCCCTGGATCGGCCCACCGGCCTGCCGGTCTACCTGCTCACCGGCTCACCGGCTGATCAGGCGTCGCCGCCGGCGGCACCCGGGTCGGCCGCCGCCACGTCCAGCAGCTGGTAGCGGTCGATCGCGTCCTTCAGCGCGCTGCGGTCGATCTTGCCCTGCTTGGCGAGCTCGGTGAGCACGCCCAGGACGACCGACTGCGCGTCGATGTGGAAGAAGCGACGGGCCGCGCCACGGGTGTCGGCGAAGCCGAAGCCGTCGGCGCCCAGCGACTGGTACTGGCCCGGCACCCAGCGCGAGATCTGGTCCGGCACCGCGCGCATCCAGTCGGAGACGGCGACGAACGGGCCCTCGGCGCCCTGGAGCTTCTGCGTCACGTACGGGACGCGCTGCTGCTCCTCCGGGTGCAGGAGGTTGAACTCCTCGGCCTCCACCGCGTCGCGGCGCAGCTCGTTCCAGGAGGTCGCGGACCAGACGTCGGCCTTGACGTTCCACTCCTCGGCGAGGATGCGCTGGGCCTCCAGGGCCCACGGCACCGCCACGCCGGAGGCGAGGATCTGGGCCGGGATCTGGCCGGCGGTGGCCGGCGCGTACCGGTGCAGACCCTTGAGGATGCCCTCGACGTCGACGTTCTCCGGCTCGGCCGGCATCTTGATCGGCTCGTTGTAGACGGTCATGTAGTAGAAGACGTCCTCGCCGTGCGGGAACTCCGCCGACGAGCCGTACATCCGCCGCAGGCCGTCCTGGACGATGTGCGCGATCTCGAAGCCGTACGCCGGGTCGTACGCGACGACGCCGGGGTTGGTCGAGGCCAGCAGGTGCGAGTGGCCGTCCGCGTGCTGCAGGCCCTCACCGGTCAGCGTGGTGCGGCCGGCGGTGGCGCCGATCACGAAGCCGCGGGCCAGCTGGTCGGCCATCTGCCAGAACTGGTCGCCGGTGCGCTGGAACCCGAACATCGAGTAGAAGACGTACACCGGGATCAGCGGCTCGCCGTGGGTGGCGTACGAGGAGCCCGCGGCGATCAGCGACGCGGTGCAGCCCGCCTCGGAGATGCCGTCGTGCAGCATCTGGCCGGTCGGGGACTCCTTGTACGCCAGCAGCAGCTCGCGGTCGACCGACTCGTAGGTCTGGCCGAGCGGGTTGTAGATCTTCGCCGACGGGAAGAGCGAGTCCATGCCGAAGGTGCGGTACTCGTCGGGCGCGATCGGCACGAAGCGGTTGCCGATGCCCTTGTCCCGCATCAGGTCCTTGAGCACCCGGACGAACGCCATGGTGGTGGCGATGGTCTGGTTGCCGGAGCCCTTCTTGACCGCCTTGTAGGCGTCGTCGCCCGGCAGCTCCAGCTGCCGCGGCCGCACCTTGCGGGTCGGCACGTAGCCGCCCAGCTCCTTGCGGCGGTCGTGCATGTACTGGATCTCCTCCGAGTCACGGCCCGGGTGGTAGTAGGGCGGGTAGCCCTCCTCCAGCTGCTTGTCCGTGATCGGGATGTGCAGGCGGTCGCGGAAGCGCTTCAGGTCCTCGACCGTCAGCTTCTTCATCTGGTGCGTCGCGTTGCGGCCCTCGAAGTTGGGGCCGAGCGTCCAGCCCTTGACCGTCTGGGCGAGGATGACCGTCGGCTGGCCCTTGTGCTCGCGGGCCGCCTTGAACGCCGCGTAGACCTTGGCGTGGTCGTGGCCGCCGCGACCCAGGTGCTGGATCTGCTGGTCGGTCATGCTCTCGACCATCTTGCGCAGCCGCAGGTCGCCGCCGAAGAAGTTCTCGCGGATGTACGCGCCGGTCTCGGTGGCGTACGTCTGGAACTGGCCGTCGACCGTGGTGTTCAGCTTGTTCACCAGGACGCCGTCGCGGTCCTGCGCGAGCAGCGGGTCCCAGCTGCGGTCCCAGACCAGCTTGATGACGTTCCAGCCGGCGCCCCGGAACTGGGACTCCAGCTCCTGGATGATCTTGCCGTTGCCGCGGACCGGGCCGTCCAGGCGCTGCAGGTTGCAGTTGACCACGAAGGTCAGGTTGTCCAGGCCCTCGCGCGAGGCGAGCGACAGCTGGCCCAGCGACTCCGGCTCGTCCATCTCGCCGTCGCCGAGGAAGGCGTAGACGTGCGAGGCGGAGGTGTCCTTGATGCCCCGGTGCTCCAGGTAGCGGTTCATCCGGGCCTGGTAGATCGCGCCGAGCGGGCCGAGGCCCATCGAGACGGTCGGGAACTCCCAGAAGTCCGGCATCAGCCGCGGGTGCGGGTAGCTGGAGAGGCCGTACGGCGCCTTCGACTTCTCCTGGCGGAAGGCGTCGAGCTGCTGCTCGGACAGTCGGTCCAGGAGGAAGGCGCGGGCGTAGATGCCGGGGGAGGCGTGACCCTGGAAGAAGATCTGGTCGCCGGACTCGCCCTCGGCGTCCTTGCCGCGGAAGAAGTAGTTGAAGCCCACGTCGTAGAGCGACGCGGAGGAGGCGAAGGTGGCGATGTGGCCGCCCACGCCGATGCCCGGACGCTGTGCCCGGGAGACCATGACGGCCGCATTCCAGCGGGTCGCGTTGAGGACCTTGCGCTCGATCTCCTCGTTGCCGGGGAAGAACGGCTCGTCCTTGGTGGCGATGGTGTTGACGTAGTCCGTGCTGCGCATCTCGGGCACGGCGACACGCTTCTCGCGGGCGCGCTCGATCAGGCGGAGCATCAGGTAGCGGGCACGCTCGCGCCCCCGCTCGTCGATGGCCGCGTCAAGCGACTCCAGCCATTCCGCGGTCTCCTCGGGATCGAAGTCCGGGACCTGACTCGGAAGGCCGCCAATGATGATCGGGTTGCGATCGGATCCGGAAGCCACGCTGTTCCTTCACTGTCGGTCGAAACTGAGGTGTGTCGCGCCGCCTCCATCGTGCTACCGCGCTCGGAGATCCGTCATCTCTACCGATCGGTAACCGTTCCGCCCGGTGGGCGGTACGGTCTGGCGGCGCGCGGAGCAGGCGCTCTTGCCTGCGCCCCGCACCACCGGGTGTTACGAACAGAGGTGGTCCGACCTGGTTGCCCGACCGTCCGATGGCGGGCGGTCGGGGTGAGGGCCAACAGGAGACTCTACGCCCGCGCACGCGCGGACCCGAATGCCGTTCGCATCTCGGGCACGCGTACGGCCTGTGGACCAGGGCCACCCGAAGCATCCTTGTCTCATGCAGAGAAGGGCAAATCGGTGTGATTCACGACACGTCGACCGGCGTGTTCCCGTGCGACACGTCAACCTTTGGAGGGGATCGGGGGTCGGGTACTTGCGCGAACCGCCGCGCCCGTGTGGACTACGGCCACAGCCTCGGCAAGGATGCCGAGCCGAATACTGGAGGTTATTCCCGTGAGCGCGACCGCGGACCCCGCGGACAAGTCCAACCCGGCGCACCGTCTCGGTTTCGAGAAGGACCAGATCATCCAGGAGCTGGGGTACGACGAAGACAGTGACCAGGAACTCCGCGAGGGCATCGAGGAGATCACCGGGACGGATCTCGTCGACGAGGACTACGACGACGTCGCCGACGCCGTCCTGCTGTGGCACCGCGACGACGACGGAGATCTCACCGACTCCCTCGTCGACGCCCTGGAATACCTGGCCGAGGGCGGCCTGATCTGGCTGCTGACGCCCAAGACCGGCCGTGACGGCCACATCGAGGCCTCCGACATCGCCGACGCGGCCCGGACCGCCGGCCTCTCGCAGACCAGCTCGATCGCCATCGCCAAGGACTGGGCCGCCACCCGGCTGGCGACCAAGGCCGCCAAGGCGGGCAAGCGCTGAGCGCCCCTCGCGCCTGAGCCGCGATCCCGAGCCGGGCCCCGTTGGACCTTCCTCCAACGGGGCCCGGCCGTTTCCCGCTCCGGGCTGGATCCCCTGCCGGGGGGTGCGTTCGCCGAGGGCGAAAGCGGCCGCCCCGGCCCCCGGCCGCCTCACCCGTTCGGCCGAATCGGTGCCGGTGAATGCGAGGATGGCGCTCGCCGCGCCCGCCGCGCGGCCCTGTCGCGTCAGAAAGGTCCCACCATGGCCATCGAGGTCGGCACCGAGGCTCCGGACTTCGAGCTGAAGAACCAGCACGGCGAGCTGGTCAAGCTCTCCGACTTCCGGGGCGAGAAGAACGTCGTCCTGGTCTTCTACCCGTTCGCCTTCACCGGCGTCTGCACCGGCGAGGTCTGCGCGATCCAGAAGGAGCTGCCGCGCCTCCAGAACGACGAGGTGCAGGTGCTCGGGATCTCCAACGACTCGCCGTTCACCCAGCGCGTCTTCGCCGAGCAGGAGGGCCTGGACTACCCGCTGCTCTCCGACTTCTGGCCGCACGGCGAGGTCTCCCGGGCCTACGGCGTCTTCAACGAGGAGAAGGGCTGCGCGGTGCGCGGCACCTTCGTGATCGACAAGGCCGGCGTCGTGCGCTGGAGCGTCGTCAACGACCTGCCGGACGCGCGGGACGAGCAGGAGTACCTGAAGGTCCTCGGCGCGCTCTGACGCCCCCCGCGCGCCCTTCGCGGGGCGCCGTACGGGCCCGGCGGGCTGCGGAACGGCCGCGGGGAAGGCGCCCGCGCAGATTCGAACAGCCACGCCGGGCCCGTTCCCTGCCCAGGACGGGAACCCGGCACTACGATCGGTCCGTTGGCTGGTCAGAGGCTCGGCGCAATCGCCGCCGACACCTCGGACCGCACCACGGGGGCACCAGCGAGTGCCTCCCGAATCTTGGAGGACAAGTGGGTGTCAGCCTGAGCAAGGGCGGCAATGTCTCGCTCACCAAGGAAGCCCCCGGCCTGACCGCCGTGGTCATCGGCCTTGGCTGGGACGTCCGTACCACCACCGGCACGGACTTCGACCTGGACGCCAGCGCCCTGCTCTGCAACGACCAGGGCAAGGTCGACAAGGACGGCAACTTCGTCTTCTTCAACAACCTGAAGAGCCCCGAGGGCTCGGTCGAGCACACCGGCGACAACCTGACCGGTGCGGGCGAGGGCGACGACGAGGCCATCAAGGTCAACCTGGCGACCGTCCCGGCGGACGTGCACAAGATCGTCTTCCCGGTGTCGATCTACGACGCCGAGAACCGGACCCAGAACTTCGGCCAGGTCCGCAACGCGTTCATCCGCGTGGTGAACCAGGCCGACAACAACGAGCTGGCGCGCTACGACCTCTCCGAGGACGCCTCGACCGAGACCGCGATGGTCTTCGGCGAGCTGTACCGCAACGGCGCCGAGTGGAAGTTCCGCGCCATCGGCCAGGGGTACGCCTCCGGCCTGCGCGGCATCGCCCAGGACTTCGGCGTCAACGTCTGAGTCGGGCGGCGGGCCCTTCGGGCCTGACGGGGCACCACCGGGCCGGGGCGGCCGCGGACGCGAGGCGTCGGCGGCCGCCCCGGCTTCGTGCTGTCCGGGTTCGGGGCGCTTCCGGGGGCCGTGGCGTCCGGGTCGCGCTGTACGGCTCGGCGGCGTCCGGGTTCGTGGCGTCCGGCTCGGCGTCGTCCGGGTTCGTGGCGTCCGGGTTCGTGGCGTCCGGGTTCGTGGCGTCCGGGTCGGCGGAGTCCGGGGCCGTGGCGTCCGGCTCGGCGGCGCGCCGGCGGCGTGCCGCTTCGGTTCGTGCTGCCCCGGCTTCGTGCCGTCCCGGCGCACTGGAAGGATAGGAGTTCAGGAAGTTCAGCCGGCCGAAGGAGGCCGGGCGGGGCCACGGGGGAATAGACCTGAGATGCGCCCCGGGAGGCAAAGGGAGGAAGGACAGCCATGAGTGTCACGCTCGCCAAGGGTGGAAACGTCTCGCTCACCAAGGCCGCGCCGAATCTGACGCAGGTGCAGATCGGCCTCGGCTGGGACGCCCGCTCGACCACCGGCGCACCGTTCGACCTCGATGCGAGCGCGCTGCTCTGCTCGGGAGGCCGGGTGCTCGGTGACGAGTACTTCGTCTTCTACAACAACCTCAAGAGCCCCGAGGGCTCGGTCGAGCACACCGGCGACAACCTCACCGGTGACGGCGAGGGCGACGACGAGGTCGTGCTGGTCAACCTGGACCTCGTCCCGCCGCAGGTGGACAAGGTGGCCTTCCCGGTGTCGATCTACGACGCCGAGTCGCGCCTGCAGAACTTCGGTCAGGTGCGCAACGCCTACATCCGGGTGGTCAACTCCCTGGACGGGCAAGAGATCGCCCGGTACGACCTGACCGAGGACGCCTCCAGCGAGACCGCGATGATCTTCGGCGAGCTGTACCGCTACGCGGGCGAGTGGAAGTTCCGAGCGGTGGGCCAGGGGTACGCCTCGGGTCTGCGCGGCATTGCCCTCGATTTCGGCGTAAACGTACAGTAAAGGCCCGAACCCGTAGTCGACGTGGTCGACGTTCTCGGCGCCATGAACTCGAAAGGTAACCAAGTCCCGTGTTCCTCCGCACCTTCGGCTGGTCATTCGCGATCACCGTCATCGGGCTGATCGCAGCCGGCCTGCTCTGGGGAGCTGAAGGATTCGGCATCGTGCTGATCCTCTCCATCCTGGAGATCTCCCTGTCGTTCGACAACGCGGTGGTCAACGCCACGGTGTTGAAGCGGATGAACCCGTACTGGCAGAAGATCTTCCTCACCGTCGGCGTGCTGATCGCCGTCTTCGGTATGCGGCTGATCTTCCCGCTGCTGGTCGTCGGCCTCACCGCGCACCTCAGTCCGTCGACGGTCATCGACCTCGCGCTCAACTCCGACAAGACGTACGAGGGTCTGACCTACGGCCAGTACCTGGAGGCCGCGAACCCGGCCATCGCGGCCTTCGGCGGCGTCTTCCTGCTGATGATCTTCCTCGACTTCATCTTCGAGGAGAAGGACTACAACTGGCTGGCCTGGATCGAGCGTCCGCTGGAGAAGGTCGGCAAGCTGGAGGCCTTCTCGACGGTCGTCGCCCTGGTCACCCTGCTGCTGGCGTCCAACTTCTTCGCCGGGGAGCACGCCGAGACGGTGCTGCTCGCCGGTGTGCTCGGCCTGGTCACCTACCTCGCCGTCAACGGGCTCTCCTCGATCTTCGAGGCGGGCCTGGAGGAGGACGAGGAGGAGGAGGAGAAGGCCGCGAAGTCCGGGAAGTCCATCGTCCAGGTGGGCGGAAAGGCCGCGTTCTTCCTCTTCATGTACCTGGAGGTGCTGGACGCGTCGTTCTCCTTCGACGGCGTCGTCGGCGCGTTCGCCATCTCCAGCGACATCTTCCAGATCACCCTGGGCCTCGGCATCGGCGCGATGTACATCCGCTCGCTGACCGTCTACCTGGTCCGCCAGGGCACCCTGGACGACTACGTCTACCTGGAGCACGGCGCGCACTACGCGATCGGCGCGCTCTCGGTGATCCTGCTGGTCGGCATCGAGTACCACATCCCGGAGATCGTCACCGGCCTGATCGGCGTCGCCTTCATCGGCCTCGCCCTCGGCTCGTCGGTCCTGCGCAACCGCCGGGTGGCCGCCGAGGGCGGCGGCGAACACGAACTGGTGAGCGCCGACAAGTAGCGCTCGGGCCCCGGGTCCTGTGGTCCCGGGGCCCCCGGCTCCGGAGCCCGTGGTTCGGGCCCGGTGGTCCTCCCGGCTCAGGTCCGCGAACGGACACGCGAACGGCCGCCCCCTTCCTGCGAGGGGGCGGCCGTTCGCGTGTCCCGCCGTGCGGCGGGTCGTTCCCGAAGCCGGTCAGCCGGTCAGCCGGTCAGCCGGTCAGCCGGTCAGCCGGTCAGCCGGTCAGCCGGTCAGCCGGTCAGCCGGTCAGCCGGTCAGCCGAGCTGCTGCTCGATGGCGCGCAGCTTGCGCTCCAGCGAGTCCAGCTTGGGCATCGACAGGGTGTCGTCGTCGGCCGTCAGATCGATGGCCGAGCTGCGGTAGGACGAGGACGACGAGGAGCTGCTGCCGAGGTAGGACGACTCGCCGAGGGAGCCGGCCGAGGAGGAGAAGGAGGAGGAACCGACGGCGGCGCGGGGCCGGCGACCGGCCTCCAGGGCGCTCGGCGAAGCGGCGGGCTCCAGCACGGAGCGGCCGGACTGGGAGGTGGCGTCGGCGTCAGCGGCTAGGGCAGGCTCCGAAGCGTTCGGGCCGTCTCCGGCAGCGGTGAGCGCGGGCACCTGACGGCCGCCGCGGGCCCGGGCGAGCACGCCGCCCTGGCGGGAGATGGCCTTGAGCTCGGCACGCTCGCGGCGGTCGGCGCTGCGGGCGCGCAGCTTGGCCGCCTCCTTCGCCTGGCGCTCCTCGCGCACCTCCTCGACCGCCTCGTCCAGGCTGCGGACGTTCTCCAGCAGCATCAGCGACCAGGCGGCGTAGGTCTCGCGGGGGGCGCGCAGCCAGCGCACGATGCGGATCTGCGGCAGCGGGCGCGGGACGAGGCCCTGCTCGCGCAGCGCGGCCTTGCGGGTCTGCTTCAGCGCCCGGTCGAACAGGATCGCGGCCGAGATGGACATGCCGGAGAAGAACTCCGGGGCGCCGTCGTGCGCCATGCCGCGCGGGGCGTGCACCCAGTTGAACCAGGCCGAGGCGACGGCGAACACCCAGACCAACAGGCGCGAACCGAGCGCCGCGTCACCGTGGCTGGCCTCGCGCACCGCGAGCACCGAGCAGAACATCGCGGCGCCGTCCAGGCCGAACGGGACGAGGTACTCCCAGCCGCCGGAGAGGCCGAGGTTCTCCTTGCCGAAGCCCACCAGGCCGTGGAACGACAGCGCGGCCGCGACGCCGGCGCAGCAGAACAGCAGGACGTAGGAGGAGATCCCGTAGATCATCTCCTTGCGCCGGCGGCGCTCCTCGGTGCGCTCCCAGGAGTCGCCCGACTCCTCGTTCTTGGTCGTGTTCTTGAAGCGCAGCGTCGCCACCAGGATGGCGGTGAACAGCAGGGCTGCGCCGCCGATGACGGTCCAGACCAGCTGTATGGAGGTCAGGTTCATTGCGGGTCGGGCCTCGGGTTTCCGCAGGGGACAGGTCACAGTGCGACACAGGCGATCAGATCCCGTCGCCGGGACAGGGCCTGACGGTGCGTCCTTGCCGCCGGGCGCGCCCACCGCGCCCGGGCGGGGGCGGTCGGGACACCTGTGCGGCTAGACGATATCGCGTCCGAAGGGGCGGCATGTTACGGGAGGGGAGCTTTGTCCCGCCAGCCGACCCGCCGTCGGCCGGGGGCGGGTCGGCCGACGGGGTGGGGAGGCGGGGTGGAAGGCGCCCTGCCGGTGGTCCGTCGGTGGTCCGTCGGCGCCCCGTCGGTGGTCCGCCGGTGGCTCGGCGGTGGCTCGGCGGTGGCCCGTCGTAGCCCGTCGGGGCCGTGAGCGGTGTCCGGTTCACGCTGCTGGGTAGGGAGTTCGGGTACCCGGCGGGCGGGCTGATGCCGGATCATTGAGCGGCGGACCGTCGGACCGACTGGCGGCCCCTGGGGGAGGACTGGGATGGCCTCGATTTGGGAGTACCTGCGCGGGGAGCGGAACACCCTCGACCCGGGCGGGCAGCACAAGGTCACGCTCACCAAGTCGACGCCGCAGCACGCCATCACCGGGGCCGCGGCCACCACCGGCTACCTCTACGTCAACCTGCACTGGACCACCCGGATAGGAGCGCCGCGCGCCTCCGGCCGGGACACGCTCAAGCGCTGGTTCAGCCCGCGCATCCTCAGCCCGATGGAGCCTGACGCGCAGCAGGGCGCCCAGCTCAACGTCGACCTCGACCTGGCCTGCATGTACGAACTCTCCGACGGCAGCCGGGGCGTGGTCCAGCCGCTCGGCGGCTACTTCGGGGACCTCCAGCACGCGCCCTACGTCAAGCTCAGCGGCGACGACCAGTACGGGGCGCCGTCCGGCGAGACGATGTACGTGAACCTGGAGAAGAAGGACCAGTTCAAGCGGCTGCTCATCTTCGTCTACATCTACGACGGCACTCCCGCGTTCGAGCAGGCCAACGCGGTGGTGACGATCGTGCCGCAGACCGGTCCGCGGATCGAGATCAAGCTGGAGGAACGCGCCTCGGCCGCCCGCTCCTGCGCGGTGGTGCTGATCGAGAACGCCGGGGACAACCAGCTGACGGTGCGCCGCGAGGTGCGGTACGTCAACGGCTTCCAGGCGGACATCGACCGGTTGTACGGCTTCGGGATGCAGTGGCAGCGCGGCTACAAGAACCCCTCGGGGCCGGAGTAGCCGCGCCGGCTCGGCCCCGGGGGCGGTGGAGTGCGGTGCGGCCACCGGGTCCGCGGTCCCGTGCCGTGGCCGGGTGCCGCGGCTGTCAGCGGGGCTGGAACTGCGGGCCCTGCGGCGGCAGCGCGAACTCCTCGGTGGCGGCCGGGGGCTGGGGAGCCTGCGGGGCCGGTGGCTGCTGGGGCTGCGGGGCGGTGTTCGGCGGCGGGTAGCCGTAGCCGCCCTGCTGCTGCGGTGCGGGCTGCTGCGGGTAGCCGTAGCCGGGGGCGGACTGGTGCGGCGGGTACGGCTGCTGCGGGGCCTGGTGGGCCGGCTGGGGGTAGCCGTAGCCGGGGCGCGGGGCCTGCGGGGGGTAGCCGTAGCCGCCCTGCTGCGGGGCCTGCGGCGGGTAGCCGTACCCCGGCTGCTGGGCCGGGGGCGCCGGCGGGACGGTCGGCGCCGTCGTCGGCATCGCGGGCGGGGCGGGCGGCGGCGGGGGAGTGTTCGCGGGCACGGCCGGCGCCGACGCGGGCGGCTGCGGTGCGGCGCCCTGCGGGGCACCGGTCTGCGGCGCGGCGAGCGGGACGGCGGGGGCCAGGGTGTACGTGCCCGGTTCCGGCCGCGGGGCCGGGCGGGCGTCCGGCAGGGCGGCGCGCGGGTCCGCCGCCTGAGCGGCCCGGTCCGGCTGGTCGGTCGGCCCGGCGTCCTGGGGCCCGCCCGCGCCGTCCTCGACGGTGATCCCGAAGTCGGTGGCCAGACCGATCAGCCCGGTGGCGTAGCCCTGGCCGACGGCCCGGAACTTCCACGATCCGGACCGGCGGTAGAGCTCGCCCGCGACCAGCGCGGTGACGTCGTCGTTCTCCGGCATCGCGAACTCGGCCAGGGCGGCGGCGCCCTCCCCGGCGCCGGCGTCGAAGAGCAGCAGGCGCAGCCCGGTCACCGTGCGGAACGAGCCGCCTTCGGAGGAGCCGGCCAGGACCACCCGGTCCACCTCGGGCGGCAGCTTGGCGAGCTCCGCCTCCACGGTGTCGGCGATCTCGGCGCCGGCGGAGGTCTGCTGCTTGGGCAGGTGGCGCACCTGTCCCGAGGGGTGTCTCGGCTGGTTGTAGAAGACGAAGTCGGCATCGGAACGAACCCTGCCGTCGGCGCCGAGCAGCAGCGCGGAGGCGTCCACGTCCGGCGCACCGGGCGTGGCGCTCCAGCGCAGCACGGCGCGGACCGCCGCCACCGGCAGTGCGATGTTGGCGCCCTTGGCCATCACGTGCGTCATAGCCGACCATCCTGCCTGTTCGCCACCCCTTCGGACAACGTGACCGAAGGTGGCGAAACCGTGGGACTTTGCCAATGCTTGCGCTTTGTGAAGCGGAGGGTAATCTTCCGAGAATTCGATGTTTCGGAATCGCATTCGACCGGAAGTCGTCCGTACGATGGGCCCCCAGAGGGCTCCGGGGGGTTCGGCAGGGGGTAACAGCAGCGTGTGCCCGGGAACCACCGGGCCCGGTGGACCGGTTAACCATCGTGACGCCCCGCACCCCGCAGTGGTGCCCGACGGCCCGCACCCCGACCTTCCGTAGCCCGACGTCACGCCGGATCGCGGCACCCTCCGAGCATCCTCCCGCACCCTCCGAGACCTCCCCGCACGCCCCCGAGCACCTCCCCGTACGCCCCTGAGCACGAACCCGCCGGGACCGGCGGCCGCAACCCTGAGGAGAGCACCATGCGCCATTTCGGCCACCTCGCCGACGACGTACGCGGCCGGCTCTTCCTCGAGCAGCCCCGGGCCTTCTCGGCGGAGAGCGAAGCGGCCGTCCTGGCCACCGCGCTCGGCGCGACCCTCTACAGCCCCGCCACCAGGCCCACGCTGGGCGCGGACATCCGGAAGCAGGCCGCTCGGGGCGTCGTCTCGATGGTGCTCTGCCTGGAGGACGCGATCGCCGACCACGAGGTGACCGCCGCCGAGGCCAACCTGGTGGTGCAGCTCGGCGAGCTGTTCGACGAGCTGCGGGGAGGGGCCCGGGGCGAGTCGTCCGGCGCGGCCCGCGGTGAGCTGCGCGACGGGCTGCGTGCCGGGCTGCGTGCCGGGCTTCGTGCTCGCGGCGAGGTGCGGGCCGAGACGCCCGGCGGGTGGCTGGGAGAGGTCCGGGGAGTGGCCTCCGAGCCGGCCGAAACCGTCGAAACCTCCACCGATTGCACACAAGATCTGCCCCTGCTCTTCATCAGGGTCCGCGCCGCCTCCCAGATCACCGATCTCGCCGACCGGCTCGGCCCGGCGATCGGGCTGCTCACCGGTTTCGTGCTGCCGAAGTTCACCGACGAGAGCGGCGGCGAGTTCCTGGAGGCGCTCGCCGACGCCGAGGCGGCCACCGGCCGGCGACTGTTCGCCATGCCCGTACTGGAGTCCCCCGAGCTGGCCCACCTGGAGACCCGTCGCGAGCAGCTGTTCGGGATCGCCCGGCTGCTCGACAAGTACCGTGAGCGCGTCCTCGCCGTCCGGCTCGGTGTCACCGACCTCTGCTCCGCGTACGGGCTGCGCCGCTCGCCCGACCTCACCGCGTACGACGTCGCCCTGGTCGCGGCGGTGATCGGGGACGTGGTCAACGTGCTCGGCCGGGCCGACGGCACCGGGTTCACCGTGACCGGCCCGGTCTGGGAGTACTTCCCCGTCCAGGAGCGGATGTTCAAGCCGCAGCTGCGCCGCACCCCGTTCGCCGAGGCGGAGCCCTCCGGGGAGGCGGTGCGCCAGCGGATCATCGAACACGACCTGGACGGCCTGATCCGCGAGATCGAGCTCGACCGGGCCAACGGGCTGCTCGGCAAGACCTGCATCCACCCCAGCCACGTCCCGGCCGTGCACGCACTCTCCGTGGTCACCCACGAGGAGTACAGCGACGCCCGGGACATCCTGGACCAGGAGCGCGGTGGCGGTGGGGTGCTGCGTTCGGCGTACACCAACAAGATGAACGAGGCCAAGCCGCACCGGGCCTGGGCGGAGCGGGTGATGCTGCGCGCCGAGGTGTTCGGGGTGGCGCGGGAGGACGTCAGCTTCGCCGAACTGCTCTCGGCCTGCCTCTGCGGCTGACCGCACGGGCCGCACGAGTCGCATGCCGTTTATGACCTGTACGACCTCGCACCGATCGCACGACCGGTACGACCCGCACGACCTGTACCGATCGCACGACCTGCACGACTCGCACTGATCGCACGACCTGCACGACCCGCACCGATCGCATGACTCGCACCATCGAAGGCAGGACCAGTAGTGACAGCACAGCAAGAGTGGACCGGCCGCTGGGTGGCCGACCGGGCCGGCGTCGCCCTGACCGGCTCGGACCGCCTCCCCGAACTGGTCGGCCTGGCCCTGCGCGAGAACCCCAAGCGCGCCCACCTGCTGGTCTCCACCGTGCTCGGCAAGCACGTCCCGCAGCGCCCGTCCGTGGTGCACGGCGCCGGTCTCGACCTCGGCCGCCGGGTGCGCGAGCTGCTGGGCGAGGAGGCGGCCGCCCGCGCCGTGGTGCTCGGCTACGCCGAGACCGCGACCGGCCTCGGCCACAGCGTCGCCGACGGTCTGGACGCCCCCTACCTGCACTCCACCCGCCGCCCGGTGGCGGGGGTGACCCCGGTGGGCGGCTTCGAGGAGGAGCACTCGCACGCCACCTCCCACCTGCTGCTGCCCGCCGACCCCGCACTGCTGGCCGGGGACGGCCCGCTGGTCCTGGTGGACGACGAGTTCTCCACCGGCAACACCGTGCTCAACACCATCCGCGAGCTGCACGCGCACCACCCGCGCGACCACTACGTCGTGGTCGCCCTGGTCGACCTGCGCGACGAGGCCGACCGCCGCCGGCTGGCCGACACCGCCGTCGAGCTCGGCACCCGCCTGGACCTGGTCGCCACCGCCGGCGGCGGCGTCGAGCTGCCCGGCGACATCCTCGCCCGCGCCGAGCGGCTGATCGCCGAGGTCGGTCCGGCGCCGGCGCTGCCCGCTGTCGCCCCCGCCCCGCTGGTGCGGGTCGCCCTCGACTGGCCCGAGGGCCTGCCGGACGGCGGGCGGCACGGCTTCGGTGCCGCGCACCGGTCTCAACTCGAAGCAGTTCTGCCGCAGTTGGCATCGCAGCTGGCCGCCGCGCTGGAGCCGGCCGGGTCGGTCGAGGACGGGCTGGAGCCGGCCGGGTCGGTCGAGGACGGGCCGGTCGGCGACGGCCGGGTGCTGGTGCTCGGCTGCGAGGAGCTGATGTACGCGCCGCTGCGCCTCGCCGGCGCCCTCGCGGACCGTCTCGCGAACGGCGAGGAGCGGGTCCGCTACTCCACCACCACCCGCTCGCCCGTCCTCGCGGTGGACGACCCGGGCTACGCCATCCGCACCCGGCTCTCCTTCCCCGCCCACGACGAACCGCAGGACGGCGGCTCGCGCGAGCGCTTCGTCTACAACGTCGCCCCCGGCGCCGACCCGGCCCGCCGCTTCGACGCGGTCGTGCTGGTGGTCGACGACGTGGCCGACACCCCCGAGCTGCACGAGGGCGAGCGCTCCCTGCTCGCCCAGCTGCGGCAGGTCACCGATCTGGTGGTCCTCGCCGTGCTGCCCTCGCACCGGCCTTCCCGGCTGCGCGCCGTCGTGCCCGGCGCCGCGCCTGCCGATCCGCTCTCCGCTCTGCCCACGCCGCTGCACGGCCCGGAGTTCTCGTCCTACCGCGCCGACGAGGTGTCCTGGCTGCTGAAGGACCTCTCCGACGTCCCGTTGGAGGCCCCGACCGAGGAGCGCGAGGAGGCCGTCCAGAACGGCGGCGCCCACTACGCCGAGTCCCTGCCGGTCGAGTACCAGCCCAGCCCCGAGTACCAGGAGCTGTTCCACCAGGCGCTGCGGATCTCCGCCCGCCGGATCGCGCTCGCCGTCGGCACCGTCGCGGAGACCCTGGTGCGCGAGCGCGGCCGCGGCCTGGTGCTGGCCTCGCTGGCCCGGGCCGGCACCCCGGTGGGTGTCCTGATCCGTCGCTGGCTGGCCTTCGCGCACGGCCTGGACACCCCGCACTACGCCGTCTCGATCATCCGCGGCCGGGGCCTGGACCCGGTCGCCGTGCGCTACCTGGACGCCCACCACAACGCCCCCGACGTGGTGTTCGTCGACGGTTGGACCGGCAAGGGCGCGATCACCCGCGAACTCGCCGAGGCCCTGGCCGGCACCGCGTTCGACCCCGAGCTGGCCGTCCTCGCCGACCCCGGCCGCTGCGTGCGCACCTACGGAACCCGGGACGACTTCCTCATCCCGTCCGCCTGCCTCAACTCGACCGTCTCCGGCCTGATCTCCCGCACCGTGCTGCGCACCGACCTGATCGGACCGGACGACTTCCACGGTGCCAAGCACTACACCGAGCTGGCCGGCGGGGACGTCTCCGGCGCCTTCCTGGACACCGTCGCCGACCACTTCGCCGAGGTCCTGGCCGAGGTCCGGGCGGCGGCCGACCGGCTCGCCGCCGAGGACCGCACCCCCGACTGGGCGGGCTGGGCCGCCGTCGAGCGGATCAGCGCCGAGTACGGCATCGACAACGTCAACCTGGTCAAGCCCGGCGTCGGCGAGACCACCCGGGTCATGCTGCGCCGCGTCCCCTGGCGGGTGCTGGCCCGGCGCGGCACCGGCGCCGATCTCGACCACGTCCGCCTGCTCGCCGCGCAGCGCGGCATCCCCGTCGAGGAGGTGGACGACCTGCCGTACTCCTGTGTCGGCCTGATCCACCCCCGCTACAGCCGCGGAGCGACCGGCGCCTCCGGCACGGCTGTCCTGGTGAAGGAGTCCTGAGCCCGATGAGCAGTCCCAGTGGTTTCCTGGTCGCGAGCGACCTCGACCGCACCCTGATCTACAGCAACCGCGCCCTCGCCCTGGACGTGCCCGACCGTCTCGCACCCCGGCTGCTCTCCGTCGAGGTGCACGACGGCAAGGCGCTCTCGTTCATGACCGAGCAGGCCGCCGAGCTGCTCGTCGAACTCGCCCGCGAAGCACTCCTCGTCCCCGCCACCACCCGGACCAGGACCCAGTACGAGCGGGTCAACCTGCCCGGCCCGACGCCCGGTTGGATCCCCGCCTACGCGATCTGCAGCAACGGCGGCCGGCTGCTCGTCGACGGCGTCCCGGACGAGGACTGGCAGAGCGAGGTGGCCGGCCGGCTGGCCACCGCCTCGGTGCCGCTGGCCGAGGTGGTCGAACACCTGGCGCTCTGCGCGGACCCGGAGTGGACGCACAAGCGGCGGGTCGCGGACGAGCTGTTCGCCTACCTGGTCGTCGAACGCGCCGAGCTGCCGGTGGGCTGGCTCGACGAGCTCACCGGCTGGTGCGCCGAGCGCGGCTGGACCGTCTCGCTGCAGGGCCGCAAGGTCTACGCCGTGCCGGCGCCGCTGAGCAAGAGCGCGGCGCTGGCCGAGGTCGAGCGGCGGGTCGGCGGCGCCACCGTGCTCGCGGCCGGCGACTCGCTGCTCGACGCGGACCTGCTGCTCGCCGCCGACGCCGCCTGGCGCCCCGGCCACGGCGAACTCGCCGACAGCGGCTGGACGGCCCCCGGCGTCACCGCGCTCGACCAGGTGGGCGTGGCGGCCGGGGAGGAAATCATCCGTCAGTTCCTGGCCCGGGTCCGGGGCGGAGTGGACGCCGGCCCGGTGGAGGCCGTCGTCAACGGCTGAGGCCTCGGCCCCCGGCGTTCCGCGCCGCGCTCAGCCGCAGCAACCGCCGCCGCAGCAGCCACCCCCGCCACCGGACGGGGCCTGCTGCGCGGCGCCGCCGGACGCGCCGCCGGTGACGGCGACGGCCGACAGCAGCTTCACGGTGTCCTGGTGGCCCTGCGGGCAGACCGCGGGGTCGTTGGCCTGCGCCATCGCGCGGCGGAGTTCGAAGGTGGCGCCGCAGGAGCGGCAGCGGAAGTCGTAGCGTGGCATACCCGCAGGGTAGCCCGGCGCGGGCCGGCGTCGCAGGGTGTCCGCGTCAGCGGTGTCCTGCGGTACGGGTGCGCTGCGGTACCGCGTGCCGCGGCACCCGTGTCCTGCGTTACCGGTGCCCCGCGCTACTCGTGTCCCGTGCTACCCGTGCCCCGCGTTACCGGTGCCCGCCCAGATCCTCCCGGATCAGCTCCACCACCTGGGCCGCCGTCTCCCGCACCGCCGCCAGCTCGGTCAGGAAGTGCCAGTAGTCGGGGTGCCGGCCGGCGGCCTCCAGTGCCGCCACCGCTCCGTCCAGCCGGCCGACCGCGGCGTCCAGCGGAGCCGCGTGCCGCGGGTCCGGCGCCTGCCGCCCCGCCATCGCGAGCCGCTGGGCGTCCCGGAGCGCGAAGCGGGTCCGCTCGATCTCCCGGTTCGGATCGTGCTGCACCTCGTTCAGCTGCCGCAGCCGCTCGTTCACCGCGACCACCGAGCCGTCCGCCGTGTCCAGCAGGGCGCGCACCGTGCCGATCGCGCCCGTCGCGTCCGCCCAGCGCTGCTCGTCGCGCGCCCGCGCCGCCTCGGCGAGCTTCTGCTCCGCCGCGCGCCCCGCCTCCGCCACCTGGTCCGGCACCCGCTGGAGGTCCTGCCAGCAGGCCGTGGCGAACCGCCGCCGCAGCTCGCTCAGCGCGGGCTCCACCGTGCCCGCCTTGGTCTCCAGCGCCTGGATCCGGGTCCGCAGACTGGCCACCCGACGGTCGATCTCCCGCGCCCGCTCCGGCAGGTGCTCCGCATCCGCCGCGATCGCGTCGGCCCGCTCCTTCACCCGCTCCGCACGCTGCAGCGTCGCCGCCACCCCGTGCCGGCCGGCCCCCTCGTTCAGCCGGCCCAGCTCCGGGCTCAGCTCGGCCAGCCGGGCCGCCAGGTCGTCCGCCTTCAGCCCCGCACCGCGCACCGCCTCCAGCGTGGTGGTCGCGGTCAGCAGCGCCCGCTTCGCCTGCTCCACCGCCGGGGTCACCCGCATCAGCTGCGACTCGGCGTGCTGCAGCACCGGCTGCAACCGCTGCAGGAAGTCGTTCAGCTCGGCCTGCGCCGACCCGAGCTGCCCCTTCACGTCCTGCAACTGGTGCCGGGCCCGCGCCGCCGCACCGGACTCCAGCTCCTCGGCGTCCAGGTCGTGCGCGTCCAGCGCCGCCAGGTAGTTCACGGTGACCTGGTCGATCCGGCCGGAGATCGCCTCGAAGTCCGCCGCCGCCCGTCGAGCGGTCGCACCGTCCTCCGCCGCGCGCACCGTCTCCACCGCCAGCCGCACCTCGCGCTGGGCGGAGTCCAGCTCGTAGAACGCCTGCTGCGCCGCGTCCCGGGCCGCCTTCGCGTCCGCCCGAACCCCCTCGCCGCCCCGCCGGCCCCACCAGCCCCCGCCCGCACCGAACGACGCCGCCCCGACAGCACCCAGCGCACCCGCCACCACCAGCGGCAACACCAGTGCTTCGGCCACCGCACTCCCCGGCCGCCGCCGCCCCCACCCGCTCCCGCCGGCCACCCTCACTGCGCGCTCCCTGTTCCGACCGCTGATCCACTGCCCATTGTTCCCGATCGCCCCACCACACCGGCACCCCCACCCGTCCCACTCCCCGACCACCTGCACCGCACCACCCCCCGAACCAGGTACCCTAGGCAGTCGTCGTGCCCCCACCGGGCCGCGATGGGGGGCGCGTAGCTCAGTGGTAGAGCGCTGCTCTTACAAAGCAGATGTCGGCGGTTCGAAACCGTCCGCGCCCACAGCGGAGAAGGGCCAGTTCGGAGGAATGATCCTCGCGAACTGGCCCTTAGTCGTTTCCGGGGTTTCAGTCGGGCTGTGCCACCGGCGTGCCAGATGCCTCCAGCGGCGGGTCCTGCCGGCCGAGCGCCTTACGGACGGCTTCACCCATGCGGTCGGCTATGGCGCGGTCCCGGTCGCTGGTCATGTGCTGGTAGATCAGTGCGGCCCGAGTGCTGCTGTGGCCCATCCTGGTCATGAGCTCTCGGGCGCTGGCCCCGTTCTGCGAGGCGAGGGTGTTCCCGGTGTGTCGGAGGTCGTGGAAGTGGGCATCTTCACTCACTCCGGCGGCCGTGCGGGCCCGGATCCAGTCGTCCCGGAAGTTGCTCCGACGGAGCTTCCCGCCGCGGGGGCCGATGAAGAGGTGCCCATCCGGCCCGGCGCCGGCGAAGTGGTCGAGGTGATTCGCCATGTCGGCCACGATCTCGGCGGGGAAGGCCACTGGCCGGAAGCCGGCGCGGCTCTTCGGTGCCTTGTCGTACAACCGTCCGGTGTTCAGCTCTGCCTGGTTGCGCTGTACCCGGACGAACCGGCCATCCAGATCGACGTGCCTACGGCGGAGCGCGGCCAGCTCACCGAAGCGCAGCGTCGTGAACGCGGTCAGCAGGACCAGGGCCCGCCAGCGAGGGCCGATCGCCTCGGCCACGGCGAACACCTCGTGAGGCGTTCGGCGGTGGCGGCGAGTACCGCATCGCCGGCGGCGTGGCCGTGGGTGTCGTTGGTCGCCTTGAAGTCGTCCAGATCGATCAGCAGCACCGACGCGCGGTCGGGGTAGTGCTCGATCAACCGGAGGGCGCGGGTGGTGAAGCCGTCGCGGGTGTGGAGCCCGGTGAGCGGGTCGCGGCGGGCGGTGGCCAGGCGGTGGTGCAGCCAGGCGCTGTGAGTGGTCCATCCGATCAGCGGTGCACCGGCGGCAAAGATCGTGGGCAGATCCATGAGCGGTCCTTCGTGATGGGCGGTGGAGGGTTGCGATCTCCGGGACGGCGGGATGATGGCGGCGTGTTGGCCGTCCCCGGGGAGGTCAGAGGCCGAGCGACAGAGCGCGGGCGGCGGCGCGGTCGAGCAGGTGGTGGATGTCGGCCTGCCGCGTGGTGGACCTGTCGTTGAACTCGTCCGGCGAGCGCACGGGGCGACCGGTGGCGTGCAGGGTCTCCATGAGCTGAACCCGGGCGGTCTGGACGGTGGTCGGGGTGCCGTAGCCGTGGACGAGGACGGCGGTCTGGGCGCCGACGAGGCAGACCCGGCCGGCGGAGTCCCACATGGCGCCCTGCAACCAGCCCACGGCGGTGATGTACCGGGAGACGAGCCGCAGGTGGTCGCTGGCAGTCACCGGGACCGGACGAGCCGGGCGCCGGGTGAGCCGGTCGAGCAGGGTGAGCTGCGGAAGCGGGTACCCGGAGTTCCAGGGCTGCACGGTGGAGCCGAGCGGAGAGATGTACGGGACCGGGACGCGGACCGGGGCGGGCAGCGTGGCCAAGTACGCCTCGATCTCGGCGGCCAGGCCGGAGCCGTCGACCGTGACCAGCGGCGGCAGGTTCAGGAGTGTGACGTTCATGCGAACTCTCCGATCTGGTCGGCTACTTGGCGCCGGTCTTGTTGATGACCTCGACACCGTCGCGGGTGGTCTTGTCGATCAGCGGGCCGGCCGAGGAGCCGGCGAGGTAGAAGCCGAGGAGGACGAGTGCGGCGACGGCCCACCAGCGCAGGCGGAGATTCCGAACGATGAACCAGGCGATGAGCGCGAGGACCGGGAGGAGGGGCAGCGAGATGTTCATCAGGCCGTTCCTTCAGACGAGTTCGGCGACGAGGGCCGTGGCGAGCGGATCTTTGATGCCGAGCCGAGTGCGGAGAGTCGCGGCGTCGATCGGGTTGCCGGTGCGGGTGCGGTGGTCGTCGGCGACCTTCCGGGCGTGATCGAGGAGGAAGGACGGGACGGCCGGGGCCGCAGCGGGAGCTGGCTCCGGAGTCGGGTCCGGTGCAGGAACTGGGGCGAGCTCCGGGACGGGAGGCGGCGGGAGCACTTGGGTCGGCTCGGTCACCGGCTCGGCGGCCGGGGAGTAGAGCGGCGGCAGTTCGTCAGCCGCGGGGCCGTCCTGCTCCGGTTCAACCGGTGCGGCGTCCGGCGTGGGCACGGCGGTCGAGTGGGCCAGCAGGGTCCCGCCCAGGAATGCGGCAGCGGGCCAGCCGGCGACGAGCACGCGGAGCCAGGCCGGGGCGTTGCCGAGGTCGAGCAGTCCTGCGGTGCCGATGTTGGCGCCGAGCGAGGCGGCCAGGGCTATGACGAACCAGCACCAGGCGAGCCGGACCGAGGCCCCGGACCGCAGCCGGCGCCAGGCGGCGACGAGCAGCAGGTCGACGGACACCGGGTAGGCCCACGACTTCCAGCCGGCCTGACCGGCGGACTCTGCGAGGTCGTGCAGGTGGGCGAAGGACAGTGCGGCAGCGATCACCGCTTGCGCCAGGACGGCGTCCAGCTTGGGGAGTCGGCGCATGTCGGTTCACCTCCAGTTTGGTGGGGCGGAGACCGGGCGAGCCGGCGGTGGGCCGCCCGGTCTTGGCGAGTGGGTGCTACCTGGTGCGGGTCGCGCGGCGGGACGCAGTGATGTAGACACGGCGCTGGCCGGGGTCCCGGGCGGGGTACTCCTTGACGTCGTGCACCCTCCAGAGGCGGCACAGGTCGGCGACCACAACGGCCACGGAGTCGATGTCGCAGGTCACGCGGATCCGGATCACTGGTGCACCTCCATGGCGACCCCGGTGCCGAGGCAGTCGAGGCACGTGGCTTCCTGCTCGGCGAGCCGGCGGCGGTGCGGGCCGCGGCCGGTGTAGACGACCTCGGTGATCTGACCGGTGCCCTCGCAGGGCTGGCAGGGCGCGGGCTTGGGCGCCGACGGGCGCTTGCGGGCGGCCACGGCGGTCACCGGTTCACGCGCTGGGCGCGGGCGGCGGCACGGGCGTCGCGGGCGACCTCGGCGGCGTCGCGGTCGCCCGGGTTGGCCTTGGCGATGCGCTCCAACAGGTCGGCCTTATCAGCCAGCAGCGGACCGGGGTTGGCACCCCTCTCAGCGTTGGCCTTGAGCCGGCCGATGAAGGCGCCGATCTCGGCGATGGAGGGCTTGTGGGACACGGGCGTTCTCCTTCGGTTCGGGGCATGGCGGGGGTAGGGACTTGGCGTGGGGCGGTCACGCCGACCGTGGGCGGGGGCTCTACTCGGAGGCCGGGAACGGGGTGAAGATCGGCGGCGCCGAGGGCATCGGCGGGACGCTCACCGCAGCGGCAGCCGATGCGCCCTGCGGGCGGAAGGCCGCGAGGCGCGGCAGCGTCGGCACCAGGTGACGGAAGTTCGCGCAGCGGTCAGCGACTTCGGAAAGCGAGCGATACGGCGTGCGGATCTCGGACCAGCGGCCCGAGGTGTCGCCGGCGACAGCAACCCCGGGCATGTCGGGGCTGATCCGGGTAGCGGCGAGCATGGCCGTCTCGGAGATGTCGCCGAGGCCCATGCGCGCGGTCTCCAGGTCGTTGACGCGGTGGACAGTGCGGCCGGTGAGCTGGGAACGGAGCAGCGTCGCACCCTTGCCCAACTCCGAGCCGAAGCGCTGACCCGAGATCTCCAGGAAGATACCGGCGGCGCAGGCGAGTTGGGCGAGCCGGATGAGCGCGATGACGATCTGGTTCCGGCGTTCCTCATCGGCCTTACCGGCGGCGAGGAAGAGTTCCGCGATCTCGTCCACCAGGACCACGATGGGCACCGGCCGGACCTTGGCGGCGAGGTCCCAGATGTCGGCGGTCACGTCCTCAGCAGCTACCGAGCCGGGGACACCCTGATGGGCGCGGATCAGGTCGTACCGGTCGTCCATCTCGACCAGCAGCGCCAGCAGCAGTCCGAGCGCTTCGCCCGGATCGGTGGCCAGGGCGGACAGCCGCGGGGCGAAGGGGCGCTGTTCCACACCGCGCTTGCAGTCGATACCCACCAGGGCGACCGGCTGAGCGGCCAGGCCATGGACCAGGTTCCGGGTGAACATCGACTTGCCGGACTGGTTGGCGCCGAGATTGAGCCCGTTGGGCACCTGCCGGAAGTCCCGGTAGTGGACGGTTCCGTCAGCCCGGACTGCGACCGGGACCCGCAGCAGGCCGGCGGACTTGGCGGTGGCCCGTCGCGGCATGCGGACGTTTCGCAGCACGTCGAAGCCGACCACCCGCAGGTCCACCACGCCGGGCTTGACCTCCGAGGCGTACACCGCGTGGACACCCCAGGCGTGCCGCAGACGCTCGGTGGCGTTCAGCATGTCGGCCGTCTCCTGGCCGCGGGCGAGCCGGAGCCGTATCCGCAGACCGGTCGAGCTGGCGGTGATGCTGCGGATCTTGGGCATCGCGGGGCGCGCCGGTCGGTTGGTGGCCGAGGAGGCCATCACCCGCCAGAACGAGGGCTCGACGGTGAGGCCGCACGCCTCCATCACGTTCTCGTAGTCGCGCCGGATGCGGTGGACGGTCAGCGGCAGGCCGACGGTCGCCCAGTAGGTCCGCGGGAGCTTGGCCCTCGCGTAGAGGGCGCCGGAGCCGAGGGCCGCAGCGGGGACGCCCAGCTCCAGGAGCGCCCTCGTCAAGGCGTCCATGGCGATCAGGCGCTCGCGCCGGCGAAGGCCGGAGCGGAAGTGACGGTCACGGCGTCGGCGCGGAACGCGATGCCCGAGCGCTTCTGACCGTTGAACTCGTTCTCCCACGGCCGCGCGATGAGCCGGGTGACACTGACCAGCATGCCGGGCGCCAGACCGTCCGGGATGCCCGGCTGCGGGACGGTCAGGGACAGGATGTCGGCCTCGCCGTTGGCCACGAAGGTGACGTCCAGGGTGACCAGCGGCGCGCCGGTCTCGGTGTCCATAGCCATCTCGCCGGTGCGGCGGTCCTTGAGCTTCGGGCGGGGCGTCTGGGCGACCATCACCAGCGCGGCGGTCGTGTCGACGGGGATGAAGCGCATGAGCTGGGCTCCTTCATCTGGTCCGGGGGGAGCTATCGACCCTCGGAGCAGCCTCACCACGGCAGATACCGGGTGTCATCAGCACCTCATGAGATCTTGTCTTCAAGTCCTCATTAGGAGTTGCTGTCCCCATGACTATGACGGCTCATCAGCTAGTCGTCAACACCTCTTTAGGACCTAGGATGAGCGGGAGACCTCGACAGGACGGTGACCAGCACCATGGCGAAGCGCTACGAGCAGATCGCGGCCAAGCTCACGGCCCAGATCGACGACGGAACCCTGCCTCCGGGCGAGCGGCTCCCCGCCGAGACTGAGCTGGCCGACATCTACGAGGTGAGCGTCCCGACCGTGCGCCAGGCGGTCGGAGTGCTTCAGGCGCAAGGGCTGGTAGACAAGCAGCACGGTCGGGGCACGTTCGTCCGCCGACAGCCGACCCCGGTCACGCGCGACAATCTGCGGCATCAGTGGGAGAAGGACCGCGCCCGCGAGTCGGAGGCGGAGCGGTTGAAGACCGGCGCCACCGAGCACGACACCGGGCTCACCGTGAACGATCTGGTGTTCGCGGCCAAGTACGAACAGATGCCGGCGGATGCCGACCTCGCCGCCGCGTTCGGCGTCCCCGAGGGGACGATCCTGCTCCAGCGCACCTACCGCACCCGCTACAGCGAGGAGCGCGCACCGTTCAACGTCGCCCGGTCCTACCTCGTACTCGACATGATCGCGGAGAACCCGGACCTGCTTCGCGAGGACCAGGAGCCGTGGCCGGGCGGCACCCAGAACCAGCTCCTCAGCGTCGGCATCGAGCTGGACCGCATCGTCGAGACCTTCCACGCCCGGCCCCCGACGCCGGAGGAGACCGAAGAACTCGGCCTGCCGATGGGTGTGTCCGTGATCGTCCTCCGGAAGACTTGCATCGACACGACAGACCGCGTGGTCGAGGTCGCCGATGTGGTGCTCCCGGGTGACCGTACCGAGATGGTCTACACAACCAAGCTGAACAGGTGGTGAGCATGACCAACCTCGTTACCGTCATCACAGCCGTCCACGGCCCGAGCGCCGAGTATCTGGCTGACGCCTACAAGTCCTTGCTGGATCAGGACCTGCCGGAAGGCTGGGACTGGCAGTGGGTGATCCAGGAGGACAGCGAGACCGACGACGTTGCCCCGCATGTCCCGGACGACGCTCGGATCAGCTTCGGCCAGGGCCGGCACGGGCGGGCGGGCATGGCGCGCACGATGGGGCTGTCCCGGGCCACCGGGCAGTTCGTGAAGGTGCTCGACGCCGACGACATGCTTCCGCCGGGGACGCTGGCCCGGGATCTTGCTGTGCTCACCAGCCGGCCGGACGTGGCGTGGACGACGTCCCGCGTGCTCGACCTGTTGCCGGACGGCAGCACGGTGGGCTTCGACCGGGACCCGCCGGCCGGATCGGTTGAGCGCGGCGAGGTGCTGGCTCATTGGAAGGCGCACAACTTCCGCGCCCAGGTGCACCCGGCGACGCTGTGTGTGCGGCGGGATCTACTGCTCGCGCTCGGCGGGTGGATGGCACTGCCGGCGTCCGAGGACACTGGGCTACTGCTGGCGCTCAACGCCGTCAGCCGCGGGTGGTTCATTGAGGAGACTGGTCTGCTGTACCGGAAGTGGCCCGGGCAGAGCACCCACCAGGCGGCGCACAGCCAGGAGATCGAGCGAGCGGCCCGCATGGCGGTCGTCCAGGCCAGGGCGGAGGCGCTGTTGGCGCTGGAGAACTGGCGGATCGACGCCAGCTGAGCGCGATGCGGCAGGACCGGCCCCGGCAGTTCGCTGGGGCCGTCTTGCTGCCAGGGCTCAGGCTCGGTCGGTCGACTCGCCGGCGGTCCGGGCGCCAGGCAGCAGGAGCCCACGAGCGGTGTGTCGGTCACCCTCGAAGCGGCCCCCGACGCCAAGGTCGGCGCGAGCAGCTTCATGGAACCGGTTGATCGCCTTGAACGCTTCGGTGTGCAAGGCCCGCCAGTCAGCAAGAGTGCCGCCGACCATCCCGCGAGCCTGCCAGCCGATCGCTGCAAGAGTCTCCTGGATCGCGTGAGCTGCCTCGATCACCTCGTCGCCGGCGAGCAGCATGACCCGCTCGAAGGCCTTGGCCTGGTCCCCACCAGCCTCGGTCAGCTCCATCGACAGCTCGTGTTCAGTACGAGGCATCTGCCGGATCTCTTCACGGACTTCGTACAGGAGGACTGAGATGTGGATCGTGGTCCGGACCTGCCCGACGTAGTCGGCGTAGGCGTCCAGCTTCTTCTCGTCCCACCGGAGCCGCAGCCCGTCCTTGCGCCTGCTTCGCTCCATCAGGCTGTTCGTCAGGTACGTCGTGAGCCCACCGAGAACGACGGCCGCGATGGTCACAAGCTGGGTGATCGTATCCATGGCCCCCGCGCAGGATGGTGAAGAACCGTCAGGTCAAAGCTTGCCGATCATAGGCGGCCAGCGGGCCCAGGAGCAGGGGGAGGGGGAGGTGAGAGGGGCGGGTGAAGGGGAGGAGGGATGCGTAAAACTCTTCTCTACGGGTTCAAGGGCGCGCCCGGCGCGCCAGCGCGCGGCCCTGCCGCTCGCCGCCGCTCCTGTCTGCGCCCCGCGACGGCGGCGGCCGGCCGCGCCAGGCGGGAGGACATGGGTACAGGTCACTACCGGCCGTGGCTGGTGACGGGCGGCTCCACGGTTTTGCCCACCTGCCAGGACCGGGACCCGCGTCGAGCAAGACCGGGGGGTCACTCGGCCAAATTGCGGTCAGGCCCAAAAGCCCTGACCGAGTCGCAACAGCTTACGGCCCCCCGATCATGCTCGACCCCAGACCAGACAGGACACCGGCCAAACCGCTCCACCGCCCGCGCGGGAACTCTGTCGCTCACCTCGCTTGGGAATTCTAGGTGGCAACTACCGAGGTAAAGGTGAACCCACGTCCAGCGCTCATACTCGGCAACAATCAACGCCTACTATCGCTGCATGCTTGACTGCCGCAGAACCTCAGCCAGCAACGCCACCGAGCTATGCGGGTTTGGCGGTCGGTGCGGAACGGATGCCGACTCGCAACGCATGGCACGCCGAATTGCATCCTCGTAGCTAGAGAATGGAAATTCCTCGGGAAGGTTCTTTCCCGAGAATCCGTGGCGCCCCTTGAGTCTCGCTAATGCCTCGGCGCCGGCTATCCAGGTTATTTGGTCAGCAAAGTGCCAGAGGAGCCAGATTTCGAAACAAGGGTTGCTAATAGCGAGCGATACACCCTCTTTCCGAGCGAGGGAGCATGCAGCCTCAAGTGACTGATGGTCGTCCACGTCGACGGCGCACCACGTTGAATCGAAGGGATCGCCTGCTCGCTGCTCGCGCGTTCTCCGGATGACGGCTTCCTTGACCACCGAAAGCGGATCCTTCCCGAGGCCGACAGGCCTTACTGAGATCACCTGGACTGCTCGCGAGTTGAGGTGCCTGGCCAGTCCCTCAAAGTACTGGGGCTCAGTCTTAGTGCCCTCAGTAACAATCAAGATCTTCTTCCCGGCCACCTTTCGGTCGCGTGGCTTCTTGAGCTCATGACTTCCACGTCTCGTGTGCCCCCTCATTTCCTTATCGCCCCACTTCAAGAGCGCGCTGGAAATCCTGCCAGGAAATCTGTGGCACAGACCCATATCGGCCACTGAGGTAGCGGCGTTCGATGTTGTGATCGCTTTTCACCGGAAAATCCGTCAGCGGATACAAGTCCGTGGCCCCGTCCAGATCCTTCTCCGTGAACCACACGTCTTCTCTCCCAAGGTCACCACCGGAGAGGCGGCCCATGAGGGAAGTGTCATGCGAAGCAAAGATGAGCTGAGCGCCGGTCTGGTTGTACTCGGGTGATTTGAACAGCTCAATCATTGCCGAGACTAGCTTTGGATGGAGACTTGCGTCGATTTCATCAACTGCAAAAATCCCGCCCCACTCGATGGCGCGCAGCGCAGGAAGAGCAAGAGACAGCCATGAGACCGTTCCGGCACTCTCCCGAGAGATATCCAGACGGTACTCGCTACCATCTCCGATGGAATGCCAGAACCCGATTTCCTTCTGCTGCTCTGCGATGAAATCATCCACAGAGCCCCCGGCCGAGTTCGATGACTCGGCGCTGGAAATGACCGTGCTTATCGCCTGATAGACTCGGCGAATCCCGTCCAACTGTCCCTCTGGAATCTCCTTGGACTCTGCCGAGATCCGCAAGATTCCCAGATCCGCAAACCTCAAGAGACTTTCCGCCTTGCGTCGGACCGAGTCATCCTCGATCCACTTCCTGATGGATCGGATTCGACCAGCCTGCTGCTGCTCGGAGAACGGAACATAGTCGAAGTGGCTCGTAACATAGTGCTGGATCCTGCCAAGCTCTTTATGCTTCCAGTGTGCGGCCACCGAAAGGAAGAGGCTGTGACTCCCCATAACTCGGGCAATCCTCTGGTTTTCGCCCTTCAGGCTTCGGCCGAATTCGATGTCATTCGATGCCCCTCGCTCGAAAAGTACTCTCTTCCGCCCTGAAGGGTAGCTGTATAGCCACTCGGATTCGACTCCCGATCCACCGGACTCAAATCCGTAAGTGTATCGGATGTCTTTAACCGTGAAGTCAATCTCATATGCCGACGGATCATTCTTGGATGTTTCGTCAAGCAAGAACGGAGAATGCGGGAACTCGGTCCAGTGTGCCGAATTCTGGACGGCTTGACGCGCGAAATCCAGCGCATCAAGAATATTCGTCTTACCTGATGCGTTGGCGCCAAAGATTCCAGCAACGCGGTTAGTGACCGGCCGCCAGTCGCCATCAGCGGGTCGACTCGCCGAGAAGCCGGCCGTAGTCATGGAGAGCTCGATGGTGTCACGGATGGACCGATGGTTCGTGACTCGGAACCTCAGCAGCATGGCTCTCACCTTGGTAGCAGTTTCGTTGTCCTCCTGGACGGAAGGCGCCTCAGATGGCTCTGAGACCGTACTATCATGGCGCACTCGCCAGCGCAGAGGTAAGCCCAAATTTCCCTCCAACAGCTGAACCGGGCACCTCGCGTGCACCTGTTCGCGCCAAGCTAAACCCGGCAGTCCGATCGATCGCCCCGCCATGATCGCAGCTGCTCTAGAAGGTGCCTGTGGCCGCGTTGGCCAGCGTGTGAAGCCCTGACGACCGCCTACCGACAGTTCGCATCAAGGGGCAGCATTCGTGCCACAGGCGTGCCAGAACGGGCGGTACGTGGCGGTCGGCGGTGGGTGCTGGCGGTGCGGTGGCCGGGGGCGGGCAGGGCCAGGTGCGGCGCAGGTCGGAGAGGGTGTCGCACACCAAGGCTTACAAAGCAGATGTCGGCGGTTCGAAACCGTCCGCGCCCACAGCACAGATGCCCCGGACCGCGAGCGGTCCGGGGCATCTGATGTTTCGGGTCGACATCAGTGGAGCCGGTCGAGCGGATCTGAACGTCGGCCCAGCTGTCAGCGGGGCTTCTTCCCGCGCTTGCCCAGATGGCTCCAGACATGGCGATGGCGGGCCACCGTGAAGATCCGCTCCACCCGGTCGGGCGTCAGCGCTGTTGGTCGGGAGGGCAGGGTCGCGGCGATCTGTTCGCCGTCGATGACGCTTACCTCCGGCGCCGCCCCGAGCGTGATCTTCTGAGCACCCACGACGGCGATGACGGGGTGGACGGGGACGTCGAAGCCGCACCACTCGCTCAGCAGCGTGGCGGTGCGACTCGCCTCGAACTCGGCGTTCGCCACGTACGGGAAGCCGTTGCGGTTGACCTTCACGATTTTGTCGCCGACCCACACCGTGGCGCCGGGGTGGTGCTTCGAGTTGACCGTGAATACGCCCGGCGGGCCGATCACGACATGGTCGATGTCCGATCCGGACGGCAGCGGCACGCCGTGCAGGACTTTCCAGCCGAGGGCTTTCAGCGACTCCAAGTGGGTGCCTACGATCTGCTCGCCCTCCAGCCCCCGGAGGGTGCTCGTGTCGCCGAGGCGCTGCCGGGAAATCTTGGCGGCCAGGCGGACGAGCAGGTTGTACTTCTCCTCGCCCGCGCGAACCAGGCTCTCCAGACCGGCGCCGGGGAGGTTCCGTGCGAGGTCGTCCGCTTCTCGCAGGGGAGGGAGGAAGGGCACCGCCGCCCGAGGTTGCGGTACGGGAACCGCCTTCGGTGGCCGGCCGCTCCCTTCTCGGCCTCGCACGGTTCGCGGAGGTACGTGACTGCCGAAGGAGCGGCACCACTCTTCTATCTTGGCCAGCGCGATGGCCTCGAAATCCGGGAGGTCCACCGTGACCACGCCTGTTTTGCAGTCCAGCCAGGCCACCGATCCGCCACGAGGGCCGGCCTTGTTCACATAGAGCCGCTCCTTACCCGGAACTCGCCACAGCTTGACCATCAGGTCCGTCATTCCCCGCCCCTCCCTGACACGGGATCAGCATGCCCACGGACCGATGCGCGGGAACGCGGCGAGCCAGACAGCCGGGCAGGTTCGGACGGCAGACGGAGGAACAGGGCAAGAGGTGGAAGTCGCTGCGCGCAAAGCTCTTCACGGTCCAAGGGCGCGCACGGTGCGCCGGCGCGCGGCCCAGGCCGCTCGCCGCTGCTCCTGTCGTGCGCCCCGCGGCGCCAGACGGGAGGACATGGGTACAGGTCACTACCGGTCAGGACCGGGACCTGCGTCGAGCAAGACCAGGGCCACTCGGCCGCCGCGTCGAGCCCAAGCGGCTCGATCGGCCTGCCCTATGTGTCACACTGACGATAACTCAGTCGGGGAGGGCTCGTGGCCAAACATGATCTGTTCATCTCGCACGCCTCCGAGGACAAGGGGGATCTTGTGCGTCCGCTCTACAGTGCGCTCGGTCGCCTCGGCCTTCGAGTGTGGTACGACGAGCAGTCCCTTTCCATTGGCGACAGCCTCTCCGGGGCGATCGACAGTGGGCTCAAGGCTGCAAGGTATGGTGCCGTAATTCTGAGCCCAAACTTCCTCAAAAAGGCCTGGCCGGAGTACGAGCTCAGGAGTCTGATCGCGCTGGAGTCCGGGCGTCCGAAAAGGATCTTGCCAATTTGGTATAACTTGACCCGATCTGACGTTCTGAAGTACAGCCCCCATCTTGCCGACCGGGTTGCCCTCGTTGTGGGAAATCAAAGCCCTATGCAGGTGGCGCTTGAGATTATGCGGGTTGCAAGCCCCCGGCGCTACAGTGAGTTGTCGCGGATTGCTGCAGCTGAGCGGCTGGCAAGGGAGTCTTCGATCAAGGTTGACCCGCGACGCCTGATCAGCATGCCCTTGCTTTTTGAGCCGCTCACAAAGACGCAGCTAAGTCGAGTGCGCCTGATCAATGAGGCCCTGATGGAGGTCTTTCCTCAGACGTGGAATGAGGCCGTCTCGACATTTCAGCGCGATATTCCAAGCATGAGGGAGCGTGAGATTGAAATCTGGGAGTGGATCTCCGGCGTCTACTTGGCAGTGGACCGACAGTTTGATCTTTTGATCGAGGAAAAGCAAGAACTTCTAGGGACCCTGGTGAGTGCGTCGACCGGGGTGAAGATCCAACTTGATGGCAAGAGTCCCGAATGGCTCGTGGTCGCCTCGAATCTATTCTATGGATGCCTTCCGGATGCCCGGCCAGAATAGGTCGCCTCGAATGAGCTTGCCGTGGGTGGCAGTCCGCGTACCACTGGCGTGCCGGATCGGGCGGTACGTGGCGGCCGGTCGTGGGTGCAGGCGGTGAGGAAGCCGGAGAACCGGTAGGCCAGGCGCGGCGCGGGTCAGCGCACGGTGCGTATGCCAGGGCCTACAAAGCAGATGTCGGCGGTTCGAAACCGTCCGTGCTCACTCTTCACTGGGTATAACCGAGGCTGTGGCCCGGGTCAGGACAGAGGTCCTGACCCGGGCCGCAGTCGTGTGCGGAGTGAACCGGCAGCGGCTCTCAGGGCCTCTGTCGTCCGACTGGGCGGGCCCGGCTCCTGAAATCCTCCTAAATGATCACGCTGGCTTCGCCGACCGGCCAGAGCGGCAGGGGTGCTTCGGAGCGGGGTGGTCGGAGGGCGGAGTCCTCGGGCGATGGATGGCTGTGCGTGGCGGCCGGGTGGTGCTTTCCGGAGTGCCGGCGTCCTGGATCCAAGAGGTGGGCGAGGTGGTTCAGCCAGGGGCCTGAAGGGCTGCGCGCCAAGGGGCGGTGTCGGTCCGGTGGACGTGCGGGCGAGGGCGGGCTGAGTGATCATCGGGGGAGCGGGTAGCCCCGAGGGATGATCGGAGGTGGTCGCTGATGGACGGACAGGCCCCGGTGGCCGGGGAGGCTGCCGTGTCCGAGCCGGGTGGGAGCCGGGCCGAGCTGTCGGCGCGGCTCAACTGGTTGCGGGCCGGCGTGCTCGGGGCCAATGACGGGGTGGTGTCGACGGCGGGCATCGTGACCGGTGTTGCCGGGGCGTCCGGGTCGCGGACGGCGTTGGTGGTGGCGGGGGTGGCGGGTCTGTTGGCCGGGGCGATGTCGATGGCGGCGGGGGAGTACGTCTCGGTCAGCACTCAACGGGACACCGAGCAGGCGGCGTTGGCGAAGGAGCGGCGCGAGCTGGCGGAGGACCCGGAGGGGGAGCTGGACGAGCTGACCGACTTCTTCCGCGGCGCCGGGCTGGACGACGCCCTGGCACGCGAGGTGGCCGTGGCGCTCACCGAGCGGGACGCGTTGGCCGCGCACGCGCACACCGAGTTGGGGATCGACCCGAAGGTGCTGACCAGCCCCTGGCAGGCGGCGTTCGCCAGCGCCGCCGCCTTCACCCTGGGCGCACTGGTGCCGCTGCTCGCGGTCCTGCTGCCGCCGGAGTCCTGGCGGCTGGGGGTGACGGTCCTGGCCGTGCTGCTGGCGTTGACCGCGTCGGGCTGGGTGAGCGCCCGGCTGGGCGGCGCCGGTGTGGTGCGGGCGGTGCTGCGGAACGTGGCGGGCGGCATGCTGGCGATGGCCGTCACCTACAGCGGCGGTGTGCTGCTCGACCAGGTGACGGGCACCTGAGGGGCACGTGACGGTCACCTGGGGCGGCAAGCCGAGCGGGTCCGCCCGGGAGGCGGGCGCCGGAGGGCTGTGTTTGTGTGGGCCCAGACTGCTTGGGAGAGGTGAACCACGGTGACCATGCCCCCGTTCGGATCGAGCGACCCGTTCTCCGACCTGCTCAGCCGGTTCTTCGGAATGAGCCCGATGGCCTCCCCGCCCGCCGTGCAGCGGGTGCCGATCGGGCGGCTGCTGAGCGAGTCCTCGCAGGAGCTGCTGGCGCTCGCCGCGCAACGCGCCACCGAGGACGGGAGCAGCGATCTCGACACCGCGCACCTGATCTGGGCCGCCACCCGGGTGGACGTGTCGCGCCGGATGATGGAGCGGGCCGGCATCGACCCCGACCAGCTCGCCGAGGACCTGGGCAAGGAACTGCCCTCCGGGGACGGGGCGCAGGCGTCGGACGGGCGCCCGGCGCTCACGCCCTCCGCCAAGCGCGCGCTGCTCGCCGCGCACGCCCGTTCGCAGGAGGCCGGTGCCTCGTACATCGGGCCGGAGCACATCCTCGGCGCGCTGTTGGAGGAGGAGCGCTCGGGCGCGGGCGTGGCCCTGCGCAACGCGGCGCCCTCGCAGGAGGCGCTGCGCACGGTGATGGAGGGGCGTGGAACGGGTGGTGAGCGCAGCAGTACCGGCGCGCACCCGAGCCAGACGCCCACCCTGGACGAGTACGGCCGCGACCTGACCGAGGACGCGCGGGCGGGCCGGCTGGACCCGGTGGTCGGGCGGGCCGAGGAGATCGAGCAGACCGTCGAGATCCTCTCCCGCCGTACCAAGAACAACCCGGTGCTGATCGGCGAGCCGGGCGTCGGCAAGACCGCCATCGTGGAGGGTCTGGCGCAGCGGATCGTCTCTGGGGACGTGCCGCAGAGCCTCCGCGACAAGCGGGTGGTCGCCCTCGACCTCACCGGGCTGGTGGCGGGTTCCAAGTACCGGGGCGAGTTCGAGGAACGGCTGAAGAGTGTGATCGACGAGGTCACGGCGGCCGAGAAGAGCGTGATCCTCTTCCTGGACGAGCTGCACACCGTGGTCGGTGCGGGTGGCGGGGGCGAGGGCTCGATGGACGCGGGCAACATCCTCAAGCCGGCCCTGGCGCGCGGCGAGCTGAGCGTGGTGGGCGCCACCACCCTGGACGAGTACCGCAAGCACGTGGAGAAGGACGCCGCGCTGGAGCGCCGCTTCCAGCCGGTGCTGGTGCCCGAGCCGAGCGTCGAGGAGACGGTCGAGATCCTGCACGGGCTGCGGGACGCGTACGAGGCGCACCACCAGGTGCGGTTCACCGACGAGGCACTGGACGCCGCCGCGAACCTCTCCGACCGCTACGTCAGCGACCGCTTCCTGCCGGACAAGGCGATCGACCTGCTGGACCAGGCCGGCGCGCGGGTGCGGCTGCGCAGCCTGAGCGGCTCCACCGAGGCGATGCCGGTGCAGGACCGGATCACCAAGCTGCGCCGGGAGCTGGAGGAGGCCGTCTCGGACGAGGAGTTCGTGCGGGCCGCCAACCTCAAGACCGAGCTGAGGCAGACCGAGGACGAGCTGGCCGCGATCCGGGAGTCGCGCGAGGAGGTCGTCGCGGTCACCGCGGAGGACATCGCGCAGGTGCTCTCGGGCCGGACCGGCATCCCGGTCGCCGAGCTGAACGCGACCGAGCGCGAGCGACTGCTCAAGCTGGAGGAGCACCTGCACCAGAAGGTGATCGGGCAGGACCAGGCGGTCACGGCGGTCGCCCAGGCGGTGCGGCGCGGCCGGGCCGGGATGGGCGATCCGGAGCGGCCGACCGGGTCCTTCCTGTTCCTCGGGCCGACCGGCGTCGGCAAGACCGAGCTCGCCAAGGCGCTGGCCGCGCTGCTGTTCGGCGACCCGGACCGGATGGTCCGCTTCGACATGAGCGAGTTCCAGGAGAAGCACACCGTCTCCCGACTGGTCGGCTCCCCGCCCGGGTACGTCGGCTACGACGAGGCGGGGCAGCTCACCGAGGCGGTCCGCCGCAAGCCGTACAGCGTGCTGCTGTTCGACGAGGTGGAGAAGGCGCACCCGGACGTCTTCAACCTGCTGCTCCAGGTGTTGGACGACGGACGGCTGACGGACGCCCAGGGGCGTACGGTCGACTTCCGCAACACCGTGGTCATCATGACCAGCAACATCGGCTCGCAGCGGATCCTCGACCACGCGGGCGATGTGGACGAGATCCGGGACGACCTGATGCGGGACCTTCGGACGCACTTCCGGCCGGAGTTCCTCAACCGGATCGACGAGGTGATCGTCTTCCACGCGCTCTCCCGCAAGGACCTCCTCGAGGTGGTCGACTTGATGCTGGAGCGCAGCCGGCGCCGGCTGAAGGCGCAGGGCGTGCGGCTGGAGGTCACCGAGGGGGCCAAGGAGTGGCTGGTGAACCGGGGCTACCAGCCGGAGTTCGGGGCACGGCCGCTGCGCCGCACCATCCAGTCGGAGTTGGACAACCGGATCTCCAACCTGCTGCTGGACGGCACCGTGCAGGAGGGGGACACGCTGATCGCGGAGGTGGACGCCGGGGAGCTGGTGGTGGCGCTGGCCCGGCCGGAGCCCTCGGCGACGATGGAGGAGGCCGAGGCGAAGGCCGCCGATCCGCAGTAGTGGCGGGGCCGGCCCACCGGTCCGGTCGGCACCGGCGCCGAGGGGGAACAGCCGGTTCTGCTGGATGTCGGCGAGGTACACGGTGCTGACGCCGATACCGAGTGCCTGGGTGTACCGCTGGG